>JAOZRX010000011.1:28469-42050 GCA_029939945.1 Candidatus Izemoplasma sp.
GCACTTAAAGTGTCTTTCGGTGGTGGTACAGTAATGGGTCTTGGTGTAGCAGGTACAGCTTTAATTTCTCAGTTTGTTGGATCAAATCAAAGAGAAGATGCTAGAAGATATGCAACTAATTTATTCGTAATTGCAACAATTACTGGATTACTATTGAATATTATATCTTTCTTTGGAGCGCCTTACATTATGGGTATGATGGGAGCTGAAGGGTATCTACTAGAGAATAGTACTTTGTATTTACAAATCAGATCATTCGAGTTAACTTTTATCTTTATCTTCTTTGCTTTTACAGCAATTAGACAAGCAGATGGAGATACTATTACACCTGTAGTATTTGGTGTCTTAACTATGATTGTTAATATTATATTATCACCGATATTAATTTCAGTATTTAATATGGGAGTTGCTGGAGCAGCTTATGCTACTTTAGTTGCAAATACTATAATAATTCCATTTATTTTATATCAATTAGTCTTCTCGAAAAATGGATTAACAATCTCATTTAAAGAATATAAAATCACTAAAATTATATCAAGAAGTATCATTAAAATAGCATTGCCTGCATCTAGTGGGCAAGCTATCACAGCTATTGGATTTATCATTATGAATACAATAATTATTTCTTATGGAACTCAGACAGTTGCTGCATTTAGCGTTGGGAATAGAATAGCTAGTTTAGTACTACATCCTGTTATGGCGATTGGCGGAGTATTGGCTGCTTACATTGGACAAAATATTGGGAATCTAAATGTTGAAAGAGCAAAAGAAGCTTTCTTTAAAACAATGAAATTATCTATTGGGATAATGATTATTTTAAGTTCTATTGTATTAGTGTTGAGAGAGCCACTTGCTACTTTGTTTTTAGAAGGAGATCAAGTTGCTTTAGACTTAACTGTTAAATATATGTTTTATTTGATTGTTGGATTACCTTTAATGGCGATATTTCAGACATTTATTGGAGTATTTAATGGTACTGGATATACTATTTATACATTCATTTTTGGAGTTACAAGACTTTGGGTTTTAAGAATACCTTTAATATTCTCATTTAAGTATTTCACTGATATGGGAAGTAGTGGTATTTGGACTGCAATGTTAATTAGTAATTTTGTCATTACTTTTGTAGGATTTGCATTATATAGAACATTAAAATTTGAGCCTAAAATCCGACTGCAAGAATAATAAAAAAATGCAAGTATAAGTTATGATATAATGAAACTAGGAGTTATTAATTAATAATTGGAGGAAAATCAAATGGTTGAATCTAGATGTGGAATATATTGCTCTGAATGTGAATATAAAATTTCAATGGGTTGTAAAGGTTGCGTAAACATAGAGAAACCCTTTTGGGGAGAATGCCTTGTCAAAAAATGTTGTGAAAATAAAGAATTAGAACATTGCGGACAATGTAGTAAATTTCCTTGTGAGTTACTGATATCTTTTTCTTATGATAAAGAACAAGGAGATAATGGATTAAGAATTAAACATTGTAGAATGTGGGAGAATATAAAATAAATAGATCACTAAATGTCTATTTATTTTTTTGAAAACGAGTAAAATTAAAAGAAAAGTAAAAGTAGTGATAAATAGAATTAATACTCATTTTATAATAATATTTTATTTTTACGAAAACGATACTTTTATTTTTTTGATTATATGATATGATAAGATTAATGGTTAAGGAGTTGAACCTAATGAAAAAGTTAAAAGGTAATTTAGTTTATGGACAATCAGGTGGTCCTACAAGTGTAATTAATGCATCTGCGTATGGTGTAATAATGAAGTCTTTAGAACATCAAGATACAATTGATGAAGTGCTAATGATGAAACACGGAATTCAAGGAGCACTTAATGAAGATTTTATATTTATTAAAGACCAGACAGAAGAAGATATTGACTTATTAAAACATTCTCCAGGTTCTGCATTTGGATCTGTTAGGTATAAAATGGATGATTATAAAGAAGATGATACAGATTATGTTCGTTTATTATTTATTTTCCAAAAATATAATATTCGTTATTTTTTATATAATGGTGGAAATGATTCAATGGATACATGTGATCGAATATCTGAATATATGAAACATGTTGGATATGAAGTAAGAATTATTGGAGTTCCAAAAACGATTGATAATGATTTACCTTATACAGATCATACTCCAGGGTATGGTAGTGCAGCTAAATTTATTATTAATACTGTAATGGAAGTAAGTTACGATATGTTAGCTTATCCAAAAGGGAAAGTAACAATAATTGAAATTATGGGAAGACATGCAGGATGGCTTACTGCTGCTTCAGCAGTGGCTACTAAAAATGGATTTGGACCTGATTTAATCTATCTTCCAGAAGTTCCTTTCTCAATTGAAAAATTTAAAAAAGACGTTCAAAGAATATATGATAAGAAACAACAATGTTTAGTCGCAGTATCTGAGGGACTAAGCAATGAAGAAGGAATATTCTTAAGTTCAAGTTCAGCTTTAAAAGATGCATTTGGACATTTTCAACTAGGCGGAGTTAGTTCTAAACTTGCTCAAATAGTAAATAATGAAATGAGAATATCTTCAAGAAATATTGAACTTGGAACAACACAAAGATCAGCTGCACATCTTCAAAGTCTTACTGATGTTAATGAAGCAATTTCAGTTGGTAGAAGAGCAGTAGAACTTGCACTTCAAGGTGAAAGTGGAATTATGATTACTATTGAAAGAGTTTCAACTTCTCCTTACAAAACAACTTATGGGAAACAACCTCTTAATATGATTGCTAATAAAGAGAAGACAATGGCTAAAACAATGATTAATTCTCAAGGAAATTTTGTTACTGAAGAATTTATCGAATATATTATGCCTTTAATTCAAGGAGAGAACACACCAAAATATTATGATGGTGTTCAACATTTCTCGAGAATGAAAAATGGTATCGGGAGTAAAAAGAAAAAATAGCAACTATCAATCCTTTTTTGGATTGATAGTTTTTTTGTAATATAAGAATATGATATAATATAATATATAAGGACTAATATATGTTAAAGGAGAAAAGTAATGAAAAAACTATACATTACAGATTTAGATGGTACTCTTCTTAACAGCGACGGAATTATTTCAGAGTATTCTAAGAAACATCTTAATCAATTAATTGATGAGGGTATTCAATTAACGATAGCTACAGCTAGAAGTTTATCAACAGCTAGAGTTATCTTTAATCATGTGAGTTTTAAGTTACCTGTAATACTGTATAATGGCGCAGCTATTTATGATTCTTCCAATAAAAGATTTGTTCATTATAATTCAATTGATAAAGATGTAGTTAAAGGGATTCTTAATTTTGTAGGAGATAGATTGTCTCAACCATTCATTTTAGGTATTGATAATCTTCAAGAGAAGTTAATTCACAAAGTGCCTTTGAATAAAAAACAAGAATTGTATTTAGAGGACCGCAAACAATATGATGATGAAAGAGATACATTAGTAGATAGATTTACCGTGATTGATGAAACACTTAATATTGTTTTTATTGATATATTAGAGAAAATTGATATCATTGAAAAGTATCTAAAAAAAGAGTATGGAAATCAATTAACTATTTCAAGATATTTTTACAATACTAATAAGAATGGAAGTGAATTTTTCTATTTAGATATTTCTTCAAATAATGCAACCAAAGGTAAAGCTATAATTGATTTATCAAAATATACGAATATATCTCTTGATAAAACTGTAGTCTTCGGGGATCATCTAAATGATCTAGATATGTTTGAGGTAGCTAATAAAGCTATAGCTGTGGGTAATGCAGTAACTGAATTAAAAGAATTCGCTGATGAAATTATCGGAGATAATGATGAAGATTCAGTTGTAAAATATATTATTGTTGATAGTAAAAAATGAAACTAATTACTAATTCTTACTTTAGAGATGAATAAATTAATTGTATGAGGTGTATAAGTAATAAAAATAGAACGGAGTGATAAAATGAATGAATATCATTTATACTGGTTTTCTGGTTCAGGGAACTCACTCTTAATATGCAAAGCAATCAAAGAAGAACTAGTTAGTAAAGAAAAAGAAGTTAGTATGTTTACCATGGATAAATTTGATCCAAGCCAAGTTAGTACAGAGGTAGTAAATGGATTCGTTGTTTCTGTTTATGAACAAGGATTAAATCCTTTAGTATGGGATTTTCTATATGGTCTTCCTAAATCAAATAATACACCTGTATTCTTTGTAGATACTTTAATGGCGTATTCAGGTGGAGTAAAAGGACCTGTAAAAAAGATATTTAAGAAAAAAGGATATAAGCCACTAGGAGCAATTGAAATTATAATGCCTAATAATTACTTCAAAAGAAAAGATAATAAAGAAAAAGATAAATTGAAAATAGAAAGAGGAATTTTAAAAGCAAGAAAATTCACCAATAATTTACTATTAGGTAAAACTAAATTTCGAGATATTCCAATTTATTCATATTTAATGAGTCTTCCAAGTAAATCAAAACTTGTAAGTAAGTTAATGAATCGATATGTCACAGTTTCAATAAATGAGGAATTATGTGATAAATGTGGAATTTGTACAATGATTTGTCCAACAGGACATTTGATTGTTAACGAAGATTCAAACTATCCTATGACATTAAAGAGTGTTTCATGTATTCAGTGTTTAAGATGTATGTCATTTTGTCATAGTGAAGCTATTAAGGTTGGAAGTAAGAAGAACTTAACATATAAGGCTTTGCCTATTAAAGAGATGTTAAAGGAACTAAAAAAATAAGAATATTAATAAAAAAAGAATCATCCAAAAGTAATTAAAGATGGTTCTTTTTTTACTGAAACAAATATGTTATGATATAAATCAAAGAAACTATATATCTAGTAAGAGGCGATTCACATGAGTTTAGAAAGATTTTTTGGGCATGATATTAATTTTGATTTAGCAATGAAACCATTTACTTGGCAACATTACATCTTGATATTTCTAGGTATTCTAAGTGTTGTTGGAACACTTTGGATTGCTGGAAAAATTCATAATTCAAGATTTGAAAACAAGATTAAAAAGGGATTTGCAGTATGGCTTTTAATACTGGAGATTACATATCACGTTCATTATTGGGGATATGGGATGTTTAGTGTTCCGCTTCATATTTGTAGTTTTGGAGTGATGCTTTCAATTATATTATTATTAACAGATAAATATAAAACATTTGAAATAGTATTTTTTGTAGGAATATTTGGAGGCTTACTTGCTTTGTTTATTCCTAATACTTTAGGATATACATATTATAATATGAGATATTATCATTTTATATTGCTGCATATGAGTATAACAATAGTACCGATTTATTACTATAAGGCATATAATTATCGAATTAGGCTTTCTTCGGTATATAAGACTTTTGTATTATTCTTATTAATATCTCCTGTTGTTGTTATAGTGAATTATGTTTTCCATAAAAACTATATGTTCATTGGAGAAAAACCTGCAATAATAGCTGCTTATTTACCTGATTGGCCATATTATATCATTGTCTTTGTGGTTTTATCATTCATTTCATTACACGCTTTATATGTTGTGTCAAATTTTGATTATAATAAACTGAAATACATATTTAAATAGAATGATTATACAAAAAAGAGATAATTACTTGATTATTTCTTTTTTTGAAAATTCAGAGAGTAAGAACAAGTATTTTTAAATGAACATATGTTATAATTAAATATGAAAATATGATGTAGGATGGAGATATAAAATGAAAATAATTAAGATATTAATCGTGACAGTGGTGGTCTTAGCAGTTTTAGGCTTTATTGGAGTTGGAGTAATAAATGTTGATGTGATAGAAGATGATTTACCAACAAATGTTTATGAAGAAGATGCAAACTTATTATCATTAGTAAATACAAGATTGTTTGATTTGTTTGTAACATCGGTTACAAACGAATATGGAGTTGTTGAGGAAATTGTTAATCTCGTAATTTTAGATTCAATTAGAGAGAATATAAATTCAGAATATAATCCGCTTGGAGACTGTGAAACAAATGAGTGTAATTTTATTGTTTATGAAGATAATTATTATGTGAATTATATTTGGGCAGAGTTGAATGAAGACGATCAATTAGTAATTCATGTAAGTTTAGGTTCAGAAATATTAATAGGAGTAAATACAATTTTTGATTTTACTTTTGATATTGATATTGATTATTTAGGATTCGGAATTGAACTTACGCTAGATAGCTATTCAATTAATAATATGGATTTATCAATGAATATTTTAGATAATATTTTTAACAACTTAGACACTGATCAAATTGAAAGTGAAGTAAGCAAAGGTGAATTAGACTTAGAAGAATACACATACACATTATCATTTAGTTTAATGCCTTAAGTACTAATTTAAGTAAAAAAATAAGTGCGATAAATCTCGCACTTTTCTATATCTTATTAAGTAAAACATCATTATATTCGCTGTTTCTCGTCATCTTTAAAACAGCGTATGAACAAACTGGTATAATCTTTAGATTGTCTTCTTTTGCAAAATCAATTACTTTTTTAAGTAGATTACCGGCTATTGATTTTCCTCTTAATTCTGGTGATACAAATGTATGATCAATTACTATCACGGTATCTTCTTGATAGTAATAAGTAATTCTAGCTATATCATTCTTTTCACTTTCACCAATATAAAACCTATTATTACCTTTTTTAATTTCTAAATCCATTTTAGTCCTCCTGTAGTTAGATATTCCTATTATAAACAATTAGCAATATTTCTTCAAAGGATGTGATTTTCTTTTTTCAATTTGCCTATAGTTATTTTAAATGATAAAATTAAATAAGTATAAGGATGTGGTATACATGAATGCAATCATAATTTATATATTTGTTGGAATATTTACACCTGGACCTAACAATATTATGTCTTCATCTACTGCTTCGAAAATTGGAGTACTAAAAACTCTACCATTTATGTTTGGTGTATTAGTTGGAACATTTTTAGTGTTTTCATTAACTGGTATATTTAATATATATTTGTTTGATAATGTTGACATTATAAAAAAATATATTGGTATTATAGGGGCTCTTTATATGACTTACTTGGCATTTATGATAATTTCATCAGATAGCATATCAGAAAGTGGTAAAGTTGTTACAGGTAAATTATTCTTTAAGGCAGTCTTATTAACATTCATAAACCCAAAAGCAATTATATTTGGATTAACAGTTACTGGAATTTTTGTTTCTCAGGGTGTCTCAGCTTTAGGAGTATTTACTATTGCGTTATTTCTAGCAGTTTTATGTTTTATTTCAGTATTACTATGGGGAACATTTGGACATTTATTTATGAAGTTTTTATCAAAACACTTTAAGATATTTAATATTATAATGGCGACTTTACTAATGTATAGTGCCGTGTTAATACTATTTGATACTATTTAGGAGGAATAATTATGAACTTGAAAGAAATAAAAATCAGCAGCACAAAAGTATTCGCAAATTCTTTTATTGAACTATATGAGGATGAAGTTCTTCTTCCTAATAATCATAAAAGTAAAAGAATATATGCTTTACATTATGGAGCAGCAGCAGTTTTGCCAATAACAAAAGATAATAAAATAGTACTAACTAAGCAATACCGATACCCAATTCATTCTGAGAGTATTGAAATACCAGCAGGAAAAAAAGATTTTAAAGATGAATTAGGAATTGATTGTGTTACAAGAGAACTAGAAGAAGAGACGAATTACACATCATCTAAAATTGAAAAATTACTAGATATACATACTTGTGTTGGTTACAGTAATGAATTAATCGAAGTATTTGTAGCGTACGACTGTGTATATGAAAAAGGTATAAGAGAAACTGATGAAGACGAGTTTATCGAAGTATTGATCTATGAATTAGATGAAGTAATATCCATGATAGACAATGGTATTATTACAGATGCTAAAAGTATTATAGCTATTCAATCCTATCTTCTTAAGAGATAGGATTTTTCTTTTGATTTTTACACGAGTATCTTGAATTAAAATAACTATTAATGTAAACTTATTATAAGACATTATAAGAGGTGCACTATGAAAAAAACAAGAAAAGATAGATTTCAAGACTTTATTCTTACAATTATTCGTCCACTTGTTCATATTTGGATGTTTTTTGATGCAAAAACAAAAGTAAACAAAGGTGAAGGAGTGAATTTTAAAACAAAAGAACCATATATTATGCTAGCAAATCATACATTCTTGTTTGATGTTGTTCATGTTCCCCTTAGATTTAAAGTAGCATCTTATGTTGTTGCTTCTCAAACGCTTTTTACTCATCAACCAACAAAGTTTTTATTTACTAATATTGCACATATAATTCCCAAATCAAAAGGAAAAAGTGATTTAAGAACTGCTAGAGGATTAATCGGGGCAATAAAAAGAGGATATCCAATCCTTATTTTTCCTGAGGGAAATACTACATTTTACGGAACAACAAAATATATTGAAGAATCAACCATGAAATTAATTAAGAAATTAAAGGTAGATGTTATCACTTGTAATGTAAAAGGAGGGTATCTATCTAAACCTAGATGGGCTACAGGGAAGAGAAAAAATAGAAGAATTCAATTAAATTATGAACTAACAATTAAAAAAGAGAAATTAAAAGAAATGAGCATTCCTGAAATTCATGATACAATTCACGAAGCTCTATATAATAATGATTATGATTATCAAAGAGAACATATGATTAAACATCCAGGAAAGCATTTAGCTGAAGGGCTAGAAAATGTTATATATATATGTCCTAGATGTGAGGCAATAAATTCAATTGAGACTAAAGGTAATAATTTTAAATGTTCACATTGTAATACACCAGGATATATAGATAAATATGGATTTTTACATGGATTTAAATTTGACAACTTACTCGATTGGGATAATTTCCAAAGACCATATAAAGAAGAACTTGAGAAAACTACTATTGAGAGTTCAGGATTTTTAGATTACTTGAGATTTGAAGATGATGCTAGAATTCATGTGGGTCCAGTTAAATTAGTATATAAAGATGGAAAGTTTCACTTCACTGGTACAATTAATGAAATTATAGATTTAAAAGATATTAGTAACCCAATAGTCACTTTAAGAAGAGATTTATCTTTTGATTATGGTAAAAGACACTTAATAATTAAATTAGATCGCTTTGGAGCAAGTTTATTAAGAGTGGCACAAGACAAGTATTAGGATGGATTAGATGATTGTTAATGAAAACTCTTTAAAAGATTATTTAAGCAAAAAAGAATTAATTGAAATGGCAGATATAATGAGTGATGCCTTTGTAAATCACTCTAATTTCATATATATAATAAAAAGAGAGAACAAACGTAAACAAGCATTATATTATATTTTCTTAATGATGTATAAAATTATTAATAAATATGGGTTTATCTATACAGTCAAAGAAAAAAAAGAAACAATTGGTTATATCACCTTTATGGATTCAGCTGACAAAGCTCAAATATCATTTATAAGAATCTTGAAAACAAGAGGACTATTTCTCATTTTTAAGTTTTTCTATTGTCTAAAATTTTCTGAGATTAAGGAACTCATTAAATATATTAGAATATATAATAAATATCAAAAAACAGATAATAAAGAATCTAAAATTCATTTATACTCAACAGGTGTCAAAAATTCTTTCAAAGGAAAAGGATGTATGGGAAAAGCAATTAGAACTACTTATCCCTATTTTAAGAATTTAGGATATAAAAAAATGGTATTAGAAACTGCTGATTTATCAAATATACCAATATATGAAAAGTTAGGGTTTAAGATAGTAGAAACGGTTAGCACTAAAGATAAACAACAAACAATCTGCTTTATGATAAAAGTTCTATAGTAGCTAGATATATGGATTTAGTTAGGAAAAATTAAAAACTTTTATGAAAAAGTTCTTAATTTGGTATAATGGATATGTTGAGGAGGAAATAATATGACAAAAGATGATTTTAATTATTATTCAGAAAAGGATGCAAAGTATCATAAGAAGGCTAAATTACTATACTTATTGTTTATAGTTATCTTTATAGTATTGATAGTACTTATGTTTATTTATCAAATCTATACATACTTTGTAACTATGGCAATTATTTTCTTTATTATGGCAATACTTTATAAATTTGTATTTTACGAGTATATTTATTTTATTAGAAAATTTGATGATTTAAAGAGAGTTAAATTAATGAAAAAATTCAATGTTACGGATGAAGTAATTGAGTATTTTGCGAATAATCCATTCAAACAGTTATATGACAGTGATTTCTCAATTCTTCAAAAAAATAATGTCTACACATTAGCAGTTAAAAAAATTGAAGAGAGTATTCATTCTGTAGGTATTGCAGTTTACTTGCTTGATAACACAACAGATGAAGTTAATCCTTCAACAAGAGAACTTAGTAATGAATTATCAGGGTATACTGCTAATTCATCTGTTATTAAAGTAATTCTATTAGTAAAAGATAAATTTAATACAAAAGAATTAGAATCACTTGAATATGATTCTGCAGTTCATCATAATACCGTGATTATTGGATTAGAGAAATCAACAACTACTTTAATATATAATTATTTCTTAAATGGTAATGAAGTAGATACATTTTTAGGTAATTTATTTCAATTAGATTTAACACGAGATGAATTTGATAACTAAATATTAGAGGAGAACATTATGAGTATTTTTGAAATCGGAATGTTAATTTGCTTTGGTTTTGCATGGCCAACGGCTATTCATAAGAGTATTAAGAGTAAAAGTATTGAAGGTAAAAGTTTATTGTTTATATATGTTGTTTTGTTAGGTTATATTTTTGGAATTATTCATAAATTTACAAACAGTTTTGATTTTGTTGTTGTTTTATATATTATTAATTTATTAATGGTTTTCACAGATTTAATTCTTTACTATAAGAATAAAAAATTAGCTATAAAATAGGAGTTGAATACTATGATATTAGAAAGGTTTACCGCCATTGACATTAACTTTTATGCAGCTTTCTTCTTACTAATTGTATTAGTAATAATATATACTAAGAAAGATGTTTATAGTTTTTCAAGTAATATGTTTAAATACATTATTATTACAAATATAGTCTTACTATTATTTGAGGGATTTACATTTTTTTACAATGATATTCAGAGCGAATTTGCTTGGTATATGAATTATTCATTTAATGCTATAGTATTCCTTTTAACGCCTTTAGTAGGTAGCTTTTGGGCAATGTATATTGATCATAAAATTTACAATTCTAAGGAAAGACTAAAAAGAAGATTGTACTATCTTCAACCATTTCTGATTGGACTAGTTCTTTCAATTGTAAATTTATTTTTCCCGATATTATTCAGTATTAGTGCTGATAATGTTTATAGCAGAGAACCACTAATTTTAGTAAATATATTAACTATGTATATATTATTATTTTATATTTTCTATCTTGTTATTAAGAATGTTCGTTTACTTGAAAGTAATGTTATATCAGGTGTTTTATTATTTATGATTTTCCCAGCAGTTGGTGGACTTGTACAAATGATGTTTTACGGTCTTTCAACTTTGTTTTCATTTATGGCACTTGGTGTTGTAGCTTCTTATATCTTTTTAGAAACTGTAGGAACTTCGAAAGATCATTTAACTAAACTGTTCACAAGAATTAAGACGGATGAATACATTAAGAACTTAATGGATAGAAATCTTGAATTCGCAATGATTATGATTGATCTTGATGATTTTAAGGAATTGAATGATTCACATGGCCATAGTGTTGGAGATGAAGTCTTGAAAAGCTTTGGAATTGTTTTAATGAATGTTTTTAGTAGAAATGCGCTTGTTTCAAGATTTGGTGGAGATGAATTTTCAATTGTTCTATTGAGTAATAATGATGAAGAGTTACTTGATTATAAACAATATATATTTGATGAATTGAAAAATCCAATTTATTCTAAATATATAAATGGACTTAAATTTAGTTACGGATATGGATTTTATAGAGATGGAGATACTAAAACGATTGATCAATTAATTGTTGAAGCAGATAATAAAATGTATGATGATAAAGCAGTTAATAAAAATCATAAACGTCGAAAAAGCGATAGATAATATCGCTTTTTTCATTAAATATGATATAATTATTATACATAGATAAGGAGTGGTGCATATGGAAATACTTAGATTTTCCATTATGGTTTTGATTGGTGGATTGATTGGATGGTTAACTAACAAAGTAGCAATTAAAATGTTATTTAGACCAGTGAATCCTGTCAAAGTATTATTTTTTACTTTCCAAGGAGTATTTCCGAAAAGAAAAGATAAAATGGCTATTTCATTAGCTGATACTATTGAAAAAGAATTGCTTTCTAAAGAGGTTATATTAGATAAAATCCTTAAACCTGAAAATTTAGAATCTCTTAAACAGGAGATAATGGATACTCTTCTTGAAAGACTATCTGAGAAGATCCCATCAATGGTTAGAATGTTTTTAGGAAGTAATGTTGATCAGATGTTAAAAGACTTTTTAGATAAAGAAGGAGATCAAATATTTATAGATCTTATCGAAAAATTTAAAGAGGTTGGTCTTGATAATTTAAATATTAGAGAGATTGTTGTTGAGAGAGTTAATGCTTTAGATTTTATTGAATTTGAGAAAATTATTTTCGGGTTAATGAATCAAGAATTAAAACATATTGAAATTATCGGTTTAATATTAGGATCATTAATTGGAGTAGTTCAATACGTTATTACATATTTCTTATAAGGAGGATGTTTGTATGAATGATAAGTTATTAGAATTATTAAAGGAGATTAAGACAAATAAATTTAAATTTAGTGAAGATATTGATAAAATTAAATTGGTTTGGGATTTAGCAGAGAATATTGGAAATCATGATTCTTATGTTCGAGATGGGTTAGTCTATCCGACTATTGCTAATTTACTATATTATGATAATTTGCCAAAAGAAACACTTGTTGATGTAACAAAGTTATTAATTAGTGATAAAGGTATGAAATACGATATGCCTAATTATTATGAATTATCAGTATTAACAAGATCTTTTAGTATCTTAGCTCTTGTTTTAATTGTGTACAGACAAAGAAATGAACAGATATTGTCTCATGAATTATTTATGGAATTATATACTGAGTTTATGGATTACTTCCGTAATGAGACAGACTATAGAGGTCACATAGAAGAAATTGGTTGGGCACATAGTGTTGCTCACAGTGCTGATTTATTTAAACAATTGTTTAAGTGTGGAGAACTTGGAGAAGAAGAATTTAAGTTAATGCTTGAATATATTAAAGAAAGATTTATGATAAACACTTATGTCTATATTAGTGATGAAGATGAAAGAATGGTAACTGCGCTTATTCAAGGAATAAAAAGAAATGTATTAACTGAGAGTTATTTAGTTGATTGGATAAAAGGATTTAAGAGTTATGAAAGATTGGCAAAGTATCCAGAAGATTATAATGTTGATATTAATGTTCGTAATTTATTAAGATCACTATACTTTAGAATGATTGGCAATGATGAATATAGTGTTTTATTAGAAACTCTTGT
>JAOZRX010000131.1 GCA_029939945.1 Candidatus Izemoplasma sp.
GAAAATCAATGCATGTACCACCCCGGCACGAAGCTGTGCGCGATCTTATGCCTGCATTCTTTTCTCTTTTAAAAGATGAAAAAGATCCAGCTGTAAAAGCTGTTTTAGGCCACTTTTTCTTTGTTTATATTCACCCTTATGTTGATGGAAATGGCCGCATGGGAAGATTCCTGATGAATGTTATGTTAGCCAGTGGCGGCTACCCATGGACAGTCATTCCACTAGAAGCCCGAAATGATTATATGACCACCTTGGAAGAAGCAAGCGTAAGAAAGGATATAGAACCGTTTTCCAAGTTTTTAGCTGGACTCGTCCAAAAAGGGTAATGGTTATTAGAAAATTCATCTTCTAAAAATACAGCTGCAATCTATTAAGCTAAAGAAATGATTGAGTGGGGTGGCAGGCAAAATGGAGTTCTCCAAAAATTTAACGATCGACTTGGCGAAGTGAATTTATATTAAGTCGAACAAGAGATATTTAAAAATATCGACTCTTCTGAATTAGCAATAAAGTCAGCACTACAAGTTCCAGGCTTAGGGTTAACTTATGCATCAAAAATGTTGAGGTTTGTTAAGCTAGAAATATATGGAGCCTTAGATTCCAGAATACGAGCAGCTCTATTAAAAGAAGGAATGCTGAAGAAAATATATGACGGTAATACCAATAGCATGGTTAAAGGTTACTGTGAATTCATTGACCTTTTAAGTTCAATTAAATATGAGCTTGACGCTCGGGGCATTGAAAAGCCAAGTTCATCTTCATCTGTAAACAATGCGTGGCGTTCAGCTGATATTGAGATGGCACTGTTCAGATGGGCTGCGAGTGTATAAAAATGTGCTAACAATATGTCTTTAAATCAGAAAATTATACAAATTTCTATCAAAAACCAAGCCAAAGTGCTATTTTCAACATTACAATAAAATTAACTTTGTGAAATGAATGTTCATAACTGAACCAAATTTATGGTTAGCTACACAAAAATCCAATTCTTTTTATGAATATGATTCAGCGAGGATTGCTGATATATCAGCTGCATTATTTACTTCTTATATCATTTCATGTATAAGTTATATTATATTTCGAATTACATAAATCAATATAAATCAATATTAATATAGAGGTGGAAATTATGAAAAA
>JAOZRX010000132.1:0-878 GCA_029939945.1 Candidatus Izemoplasma sp.
ATTCCGCAATTGTCAGCATCGTGTTAAATCTATGTCTCTTGTTCACGAAAAATTATATAGATCAGATAATCTTTCTAAAATATGTTTCAAGGATTATACAGAATCACTTATTAGAAATTTATTTGCTTCTCTTAATATTGGCGGAAATAGAATTAATTATGAACTGGATATCAATGATATAGATTTGAATATATCTACTGCAATACCATGCGGTTTAATAATAAATGAGCTAATAACAAATGCATTGAAATATGGATTTCCAGATGACAAACATGGCCTTATTAAAATATCAATGAATAAGCTTGATAATGGGAAATTGAACTTGACTGTATGGAACAATGGGATTGATTTACCTGAAGATTTTGATATGACCAATTTAAGCTCATTTGGTATGCGTCTGGTAGAAATTTTAAAATTGCAACTAGAAGCTGAATTGATAATTGAAAGAAACGAAGGAGTATCATTTAGTTTGATCTTTGCCATTAATGAATAATTTCTTAGGAGGAGCATTGCACAGAAAGAAGTATCTTATATTATTAATATTGATAATCCTTTCTACTAAATTATTATCAATTTCTAAAATTGATAGCTTAGAAGCAGTTCTGAACCATGTTGATGGTGAAGAGAGAATGACAGTTTTAAATAAGCTTTCTCTGCTTTACATACGAATTAATCCTGAGATTAGCTATGATTATGCAGCCCAAGCTCTTGAGTTTGCAAAGAAAAACAATGATGATAAAGGGAGAGCATACGCCCTGAATAATATTGGGAATTACTTCAGGATAACCTATGATTATGATGAAGCTCTTGAGTCTTATCAACAAGCTCTAAATATCTATAGAAAATTAAAATTAGATAGAAAAATTGCAAATATTTAT
>JAOZRX010000132.1:888-1137 GCA_029939945.1 Candidatus Izemoplasma sp.
ATGATAATATAGGCCATATACATTGGTTCACCGGAGATTTTTCTCATGCTTTAGATTATTACACAAGATCACTGGGGATATTTATTGCTTTAGAAGATCAAAAGAGGCAATCATTTTCCTACAATAATCTTGGAAGTGTTTATTTTCGTTTAGGAATGTATGACGAATCCATGCGAAATTTCCTCAATTCATTAAGTATTAGAGAAAAAACTGATGACCCCAAAATTCACTCAACTTTAAATAATCTTG
>JAOZRX010000133.1 GCA_029939945.1 Candidatus Izemoplasma sp.
ATAAAAAAGAAATCTTTTTCAAGAAATCTTTTATTCGATAACAACATATTGAAATCTAGTTATACTTCTTAGGAGCACCATGGCTCCAACAAGCCCTATAGCATCTAAATATAACGGAGGTATATCCGTAATTTTGAAATCATTTAGAAAAAATAAAATCATCAATACAATGTATATAATATGAGGGAGATAGAAAAACTTCTTCTTATTCTTTCGTGATGAATTTATCTCTTTTATCATTCTTATAGAGTAGGTTATTGTATATAAACTAAGTAAATGAAGCACTATATTTATATATAGAAGACTACTAAGTGGATCATTTAAATCAAATTCTTTTATATTGAAAATATAGAAGCCAATAGGAGCAATAGACAACAAGAAAATAAGTACTACTAAAAAGAAAAATCTTCTAGCTTGCTTCTTATGCTTTTCTAAGTTTAAGCTTATAAGAAAATACGCTAAAGCAAAAAGCATATATCTATTAGAAAAATTAATTGCTAAAGACAAATAAAATGTTTGAGTAGCAAAATAATTAATAATTTGCAAAGTAAGATAAGACAAAAATATAACTACAATAATGTTTCTTACTCTAAGCATTTGTGCTCTACTCATAAAGTTCACCACCTAAATATTATTATATAAAAAAAAGGGCTAATTTAATAGTCCTTTAAATAATTCGATTATTTTAGGTTATAAAATGATCCTTTTCCTTTGAAAACTGCAGTTTCTCCAAGTTCATCTTCAATTCTTAATAATTGATTATATTTTGCAATACGATCAGTTCTTGATAAAGATCCAGTTTTGATTTGTCCTGCATTAGTAGCAACAGCTACATCTGCAATAATAGAATCTTCAGTTTCTCCAGATCTGTGTGAAATAACACAAGTATATCCAGCTTGTTTAGCCATTTCAATACATTGGAATGTTTCAGTTAAACTACCAATTTGGTTTAGTTTGATAAGAATAGAGTTTGCACTACCCTCTTCAATTCCTCTTGATAATCTTTCAGTGTTAGTAACAAATAAATCATCTCCAACTATTTGAATTTTCTTACCAAGTTTTTCATTCATTACTTTCCATCCAGCCCAATCATTTTCATCATGTCCATCTTCAATTGAGAT
>JAOZRX010000134.1 GCA_029939945.1 Candidatus Izemoplasma sp.
CAAAGGATCAAATTTCTCTATTACTGGATTTTCTATATTGCTAGGTAAATCATTAACAATGGCTTCAACTTTATCTTTAACTTCCATAGACTTTACATTGACATCCGCACTTATCAAGAATTCAATCATAATGAAGCCTAAACTATCATAAGAAAAACTCTTTATTTTCTTTATCTCAGAAAGCTCTGATACAGCATCTTCAATTTTATCAACAACTAATGTTTCAACCTCCAGAGGTGTCGCACCCGGGAAGGGAATGGAAATAGTTACAATGGGAAAATCAATTTTTGGCTCTCTCTCGATATTAATGCTGAAGAAAGAAACAGCTCCTAAAACGACGAAAAGCAAAATAAACATAATTGTTGTAACTGGCCTTTTAACAAAAAACTCTATCATCTTATTGTTTCCTTTAATAAATTTTCATTGCAATTATTACAACTGATAATTAAAACTTTATCATTTTCTCTAAGTAAAGATTTCCCATCAACAACAACTAAATCTTTCGCGCTCAAACCTTTTGTTACGATAGCCCCATATCCGCCCTGTTTATTTATTTCGACTTCTTGTTTCTTTGCCATACCGCTTGATACTTTCCATATGTAATATTTCCCATCTACTAGATCAATAGCCGCATTAGCAACATTAATTACATTTTCAAATGTATTTGTATGAACATAAGCAATAATCTTCGCGTTAGTATTATCAATTTCTTGATTAATCTTAGCTTTTATTAAATACATTCCATTGCCTAAATCAGCTTCGTCTGAAATCTCAGTAATACTTCCCTTTATTCTCTCGTCATCTCCAATAACTGAATACCCTATTTGACCAATCTTCAGTTTTTTCTTGATTACCTTTGGAACAAAACCCTCACAAGCAGTGCTTGAGGTGTGAAACAAGGTTATTTTGGTATAAACCTTAACGTCTTTTAACCTTACTTCTTCCACCCTAACTGGCTTGCCATTTCGATTCCATTCATCAATTGAACTTACAATCTTTTTCGCCCTCTTTGTTCGCACCACATTTTGTTTCCAAAGGACAAGACATATAAATACGCCTATAATCCCCAAATATACAAATAACCTTATTGTTGATTTTATAATTTTCATTTTTCCTT
>JAOZRX010000135.1 GCA_029939945.1 Candidatus Izemoplasma sp.
TTTATTGCTTGTGCTGCAGTTATAATAGCTGTGTTAAAGATATCGACGACATTACATCCTCTAGATAAATCATTAACTGGCTTGTTTAATCCCGCTAAGATAGGTCCCATTGCTTCAAATCCACCCATTCTTTGTGCAATTTTATAGCCAATATTTCCAGAGTTTAAGTCAGGAAATATAAATGTATTTGCTTGTCCAGCTACGGGACTTCCTGGATATTTACTTGCACCTACAGAAGGTACAAAAGCTGCATCAAATTGCATTTCTCCATCAATTTCATATCCAGAGTTTCTTTTTTGTGCAATTTTAGTTGCTAGTGCCATTTTATCACTATCTTCTGTCTTTGCACTTCCATTAGTAGAAAAAGAAAGCATAGCTATTTTTGGCTTAATACCATACATTTCAGCTGCTTTAGCTGATTCTACTGCAAATTCTGCCAATTGATCTGGTGTTGGATTAGGATTTATAGCACAATCTGAGAATATGTATTTTTCTTCGCCTTTAATCATAAGGAAGTACCCAAATGTTCTTGATATTCCAGGTTTTGTCTTAATTATTTGAAGTGCTGGTCTTACTGTTTCTCCAGTAGAACGTGTAGCTCCACTTACTAACCCATCTGCCTTATTCATATATACTAACATAGTACCAAAATAGTTTTCGTTTAATAATAGTTTTTCAGCTTCTTCTTTTGTTAATTTTCCATTTCTTCGTTCAACAAAGCTATCCACCATATTATCAAAGTCTTCATAAGTATTAGGATCAATCATTTCACAACTAGAAATATCGTATTGCTTAGGAATATCTTCTCTATTCCCAATTAATACAGGAACTAATAATCCTTTATTACATAATTTCAAAGCTGCTTTAATTATTCTTTTATCATGAGATTCAGGAAATACTATTCTAAGCCCTTTTCCATTAATTTTGTCTTTTAATTCATTAATTATATCTGACATTCAATCACTCCTAACATTTAATAGTTTACACCATATTATTGATTTTTCAATTCTTTTTATATAGATTTAATTTTTTTTGAGTATGTGTTAAAATAGTTCTAGGTGATTTTATGAGAAAATTAGATACAATATTATTTGATTTAGATGGAACATTAATAAA
>JAOZRX010000136.1 GCA_029939945.1 Candidatus Izemoplasma sp.
CTTTACGGCAAAATTGATTCAAACTGGGGAGCTGTTACCCTTGTGGTTGATAAAACCAGACCCCTCTCCAAAGTTTGACAGAAAAAGTAACAAAGATTGATAATCCTGAATTTTCTACACAAGGCGTTTTAATGTTTATAACCTATTTGATTTTAGAGGTAATATCGATTTTGACCCCAAGAGTCGTATTCAGTTTGTTCTGAAAGATTTTAATGGTTTTTTGTTTATGTCAATGATAATATATTAAATTCTATCAAAAAAACTATAAAGGGTAATTGAAATAATAGGGGAAAACTATATGAGTCAGGTAGTAATAGAGAATATATTCACACAGGAGTTTTTAGATAATCTGTTACCTTTAGAATTAAGTGACCAGTTTTTTGAGGCACTGTATGGAGATGCAGCAGAAGGTGCCTATAATATAAGCCTGGAGCTTGTATCTAACAACAGCAAACAGATTGTTCTTTGTTTTAATCTTGTCCAGAGACCAGGAAAATGTCTTGTGTGCAGTCTGACCTATGGTCTTCCCAATGTATTTTTCCGTCATCCCTTGATAAATATTAATAATATGATTAAAAAAATAGAAGCAAATGGCATTAAAGTAAAAAACTGGCGACTTGGTGATACAAACGAACAAAACTCTTCACTTCATACAATTCCTTTTTATATAGATCTGGAATAATATATACAGCACCGATGATTGTTTTTACAAAAATGTAATTTTTACTGTGCAGTAGAGTTGTTTAAATCAGATATCCAAGAGGATTTATCAAAAAATTAATCAAATATAAGTTTTATAACATTTTTGTAATTAATATAGCATATAAAAATTACAATTTTGAAATATAATATTGAACAACAACAAAAGGTAATCCGTGTTGATATTTAATTTATATTGTATTATCAATTAGTTAGGTAGATAATTATATTTTATTCATCCTTTGGTACATGGTTTGCTAAGAATACGAATAAGGATAAGCATAATATTACAAAAACCAAAATGAATCAAGGAGGTTTAAAATGTCGTTTATGAAAATCTTGCTGTCCCTGGGAGTAATACTTGCAACTGCTGCCCAGGCCTTTGCCGGAGACGGAACTATT
>JAOZRX010000137.1 GCA_029939945.1 Candidatus Izemoplasma sp.
AAATTTTGGTCCAATTAAAGATGGCTTCAAGGATAAGAATGGAAATGATTGGATGGATATTAATAAAGTAACTGTTTTTATTGGCAATCAAGGTTCAGGCAAAAGTACAGTTGCAAAATTAATTTCAACAATGTCATGGATTGAAAAAGCTTTAGTTCGAGGTGATTTTACTGAAAAACAATTAAATACTCATAACCGTTTTAAAAAACACTGTTCTTATCAGAATATTGGAAATTATTTTAATGATAAAACGATAATTGAGTATGTAGGTAGAGCATTTTCCATTTCATTCAAATTTGGTAAAGTATTAGTAAAGAAAAATGATGATAATGGATATTCATTTCCCAAAATTATGTATGTCCCATCAGAAAGGAATTTTGTTAGTTCTGTGAGAAATGTGAATACATTAAAAGGGCTGCCAAGTACATTATATACATTTTCAGATGAATACATAAAAGCCATCGAAACAATTAAAGGGCAAGTTGAATTGCCCATTAATGATGTGAAATTTGAGTATAAAAAACTTAATAAACTTTCTTGGATAGTTGGAAAAGATTATGAAATTAAACTTTCGGAATCTTCAAGTGGTTTCCAATCTTTTGTTCCTCTATATATAGTTAGTAGTTTTTTAGCAGATTCGCTAAAGAAAAAAGATGATAATACAATTAAAGAAATAAGTATTGATGAAGAAAAAAGAATACGAAAAGAAATAGAGCAAATACTATCTAACCCAAATATTTCGGATGATGTAAAACAAGCTTCACTTGAATTTCTATCAGCAAAGTTTACATATTCTTCTTTTATTAATATCGTAGAAGAACCGGAACAGAATCTTTTTCCGACTTCACAAAAACAATTATTAAATAGTTTGTTGAGATTTAATAATATAAATGATGATAATAAGTTGATTATAACTACACACAGCCCATATTTGATAAATTATTTAACCTTAGCTGTTAAAGCAAACCATATATTTAACAAACTAATGAACTTTTCTGATAGGAAACCTGCATTCTATTTAGCAAGAATAAACAAAATTGTACCTCACAAATCAATGGTAGCTTTTGAAGATGTTATAATATATGAATTAAATGAGCAA
>JAOZRX010000138.1 GCA_029939945.1 Candidatus Izemoplasma sp.
TTGACACCATTTAGTTTTAGTGTAGTCTTAGAAGTAAATTTAATTGTATTCATATATTTATTTATATATATTATCTAGAGTTATTTGTATTATGTTTCGATTAATCACCTGTCCAATTATTGTGGTTATTCTCGTACATTTGAGCCATTGCTTTATCACTAATTTCTTTTAGTTCTTTATAGTAATCAGCATTGATTAGCTTGTCATCTCGCCACAACTCCACATTATCACGACTAGGTGAAGAGTAAGTTTCATTTTCTATTGTACATCTAAACCAGTCATGATTAGGAAAGTGTGGATTTATATATTTTATTATTCTCATAAGTATTAATTTGTTTGTTCTACTACTTGTCTAACAGACACAGGAACGTTAGTTGATGAGGTATAAGAGTTGTATTTTATGTAACATGGAAGTGAGTTCAGTGTATCTTTCATGATTTCATAAGCTTTATCATGATTGTAAGTGACTTGTTTTCCATTTTTAAATTCAACATTGATTGTAGTATTTTTTCCGATTAGTGATTTTCTGATGACAAATCTTTTAGAGTTAAGTGTATTCATATTATTTTATTTAAGTTATTAAGTATTAAGTTGTTAAGTTGTTTATTATATTATCCAATAAGTATTAGATTTTGTTTGTAAGTTATTTATATTAAGTGATTCATTAGTAGTATAAAACCAATTATAAAAATTGAAGTTAATGTTGTAAGAAATGATTTGATAATAATGTTAAGTAAGTTTTTCATAAGTGTGTAATTGTTAAGTTAATAAAAGTATTAGTATGTTATTGGACAAAATGTCATAGTGTGACAATATGTCATATTATAAATTAATAGTAATTGATTCATATAAGTAATCTTGTATTGATTCATTATATTTATTTCTACACATTGAGTTATTGTATGGAAATTCTTTTTTAATTTGATTAATGATATTGTCAATTGAAGTTTCTAAAATGTAATTCATAATGTTTTTTATTATATTATCCACTAAACTTGAAAATTTGTTTGTAAAATGTGGGTAAAAAGGGTAGGCCTGGTCAAAAAAAGGTGTTTTACAAGGAAATTACAAAGAAAAAAGTGGAGGGGT
>JAOZRX010000139.1 GCA_029939945.1 Candidatus Izemoplasma sp.
ATGGGAGATGCGATAGCAAAAACCTTTGGTGATAATTGTGAAGTAGTTATACATGACCTTAATAATGAAATTGAAAACACAATCTCATATATTAAGAATGGACATGTATCAAATAGGAAACTAGGTGATGGCGCATCAGCATTAGTGTTAAATGCGTTTAGTCATTCCAAAGTTCACCATGAGGATAAATTAAATTACATTATTAAAGACGGAGAAAAACACATAAAATGCAGTTCTCTATTTTTTAATGAAAATGACACATTGAGATATGTCCTTTCAATTAACTTTGATATTTCTCATTTGATCAGAACTCAGGAAGCGATACGTCAACTTGTAGTTCATGAAAAGGAAGAAAAATTTGATAGGTTCCCAGTTGATGTAAATGATATGTTAGATCGATTGATTTTTCAATCAGTTGAAAAAGTAGGGAAGCCAATAGATGAAATGAATTATAAGGAAAAGTCTATTGCTATTAAGTTTTTAGATGAATGTGGCGCATTTTTAATTAAAAAAGCAGGAGACAAAGTAGCAGAAGTTTTTGGAATATCAAAATATACAATTTACAATCATATGAATTAATTATTAATAACATACAAAACTGAAGCAAGAAAGAAGGAGAACAAATGAGTAATTATGATTTAATCGATTTAACAATTAACGAAAAGAAACTAGCAAATGCAATTAAAAGAGCAAAAGAAAAAGGATTTATTATTCCAACTTACGCTCAAATGAAAAATCCAGATTTAATTCCAAATGAAATTAAAGAAGGACTTAAAACAGTAGGTCTAACTGATTTAAACCCATTAAATCTATTCCGTATCAACTGGCATAATGAGCCTAAAGAAACTGGTGGATTATTTGGGAAAGGTAATTACTTTGTATTACCTAAAGAAGTAACGGGTGTAGATGCTAAAATAGTTGTGATAAGTGGTAAATACTTTCCAACTGGTTCACACAAAGTTGGTGCTGCAGTTTCTTGTTTAGCTCCTAGATTAGTAACTGGACAATTTGATCCAACTACAACTAAAGCAGTTTGGCCATCTACTGGTAACTATTGTAGAGGTGGGGCTTATGACTCTG
>JAOZRX010000067.1 GCA_029939945.1 Candidatus Izemoplasma sp.
AAGAGTTGGAATTTAAAATCAAACAATCTGTTTGGGGTTTAAATCCTTATGAAAGGAGAGAATATAATGAAAATATTGAGAGTAATAATAAGTATAACTTTGCCTTTCTTTTTACTTATTCTCTTTGCTTCAATTCTTACTACTAAGCCGTATTTGATGATTTCTAAGGATTTATATGAATCTCATGAAGATGTTTATTTTGATCATGAATATGCAGTTGATAGAATAATGGGATATTTAAATTATAGATATGACAATTTAGAATTTGGTGTAGATGAAGATGATAATTCAGTAATAATGCGAGATACTGAAATAAATCATATGGTTGATGTAAAAAACTTATATACTGTATTTAGAGTAACTGCAATTTTATCTCTTATAATAGGTGTTTCGTTATCGTTATTTATGTATAAGAAGGATATTAAGGAATTTTACAAGACATTTAAGAACATTTATTTAGCACCTCTATTTTTCACGTTATTTTTAGGAACATTCTTCATTATTGATTTTGGAAAAACATTTGACGCTTTCCATATGATATTTTTTACTAATGATGATTGGTTATTATATGGTACCGATGTTTTGATTATTTTATTACCTTTGAATTTTTGGTTAGTAAGTGCATCAATTATCTTGCTTTTATTCGCTTTATCACTTGGTTTAGTCTATTATTTGAATGAAAAACTAATTAGAAAAAAACTCTCTTAATTATATATTTTATATATTTTAGAAAGGTTTTTAATTGATTTCACTCATATGTTTTGGTAGAATTGTAAATAGTTAGTATTATATATTTTCGGAAATAAGGTTCGACTGTCTCTACCCCGTAGCCGTAAACAGCGGGACTATAGTATTTGCTTCAAGAAGAGATAATTCTCCTTTTTTTTCAGACTATTTTTGCTAACTAGAGTCAAAAATACGAAATGGAGGATTTTTTTAATGGAATGGATTAAAACTTATTTTAAGCTAGAAGAACGTGGAACTAGTATTTCAACAGAATTAGTTGCTGGACTTACTACTTTCCTAGCAATGGCATACATTTTGCCAGTTAACTCGTTTATGCTAGCTGGTGCAGGAATACCTCTTGGAGGAGTATTCTTTGCAACTGCTATTGCTGCTGCAATAGCGACATTGGTTATGGGATTTTATGCTAACTTACCTATCGCTTTAGCACCAGGTATGGGATTAAATGCATTTTTCACATTTACTTTAGTTGGAACAATGCTATTATCATGGGAAGCAGCACTTGCTGCAGTATTAGTTTCAGGAATCTTATTCTTTTTAATCTCAATCTCAGGATTAAGAAAAATCATTATTAACTCAATTCCGGCAGGACTTAAATATGCAGTTGGTGCAGGTATCGGGTTCTTTATCGCATTTATTGGTTTAGTAAATGCAGGAATTATTGTTGACAGTTTTGGAACACTTGTTGGTTTAGGTGATTTAAGTCATCCAGCCGTATTGTTAGCAATTTTTGGAATTATCTTAGTATTTGTACTTCACAGTATGGGGAACAGATTTGCACTTATTATCTCAATTGCTGGAACTGCAATTGTTGGATTAATTTTAGGTGTTTTGGGTGTTGAATTGATGCCTGCATTTGCTAATGATGGAACTTTCGCTTTAAGTGGAATGTTTTCTGATGTAGGAAAAACAATTGGACAAGGATTCACTGGATTCGGAGAATTATTCTCTCATCCAGAAGTATTTACTATTATCTTTACATTATTATTCGTTGATTTCTTTGATACTGCAGGAACATTAATGGCAGTTGGAAATCAAGCCGGATTAATTGATGAAAATGGTGAATTAGTGGACGCTTCAAAAGCTTTAATAGCTGACTCAATTGGTACTATGACAGGGGCTATTATTGGTACTTCAAACGTTACTTCTTATATTGAATCTGCAACAGGAATCGAACAAGGTGGACGTACAGGATTAAGTAGTGTTACTGTAGCGGTATTGTTTATTGTTTCTATCTTTGCTTATCCAATATTGAGTATTATTAATGGAGTATTTGATCCTGCTTTAGGACAGTTCTTTAGTCCTGTTACATCTATGGCATTAGTACTAGTAGGGACATTGATGGTTGGACAACTTAAAGAAATTGATTGGAATGACAAGGGAATCGTTATACCGGCATTCTTAACAATATTATTTATGATCTTAACATATTCAATAGCTACAGGTATTGCAATGGGATTCATTTTCTACCCAATTGTTAAAATAGCTGAAGGTAAATGGAAAGAAGTAAATAAAGTAATGTATGCATTATCGTTATTATTCTTAATTTCTTTTATTCTTCAAAATATGTAAATTATAGAATTTTATAATCTTAGAAAAAGAGAGTAGCTAAAATTTAGCTACTCTTTCTTTTTTTTGCATGAAGTCTCAATACAACTAGTACATCTTAAAGCATTGTTAGAGATAGAATAAAAGCGTTCTGGATGTAAATGATGACTAAATTCCCACATTAAGAATATCAATATTCCAAGAACAAATAATGTTATGGTAAAGAAATTTGGAACAAAAATTAAGATAGAGAATTTCATTAATCGATCCCAATTTGTAATCCTACAAGTATAGCAACAGCTATTCTTAAATATTAAATTCTTGAATGGACACCAAATTAGAATACAAAAATAGTCCATTAGGTTAATAAATAGGAATAATAAGTATATATGAATTTCTTCAAAATTGTCGAATGACAGATAGATTAAACCTAAGATAGTTATTGCTCCGAAATATAATATAAATGTAAAAAAGGCTTTTTTGTTATTTTTTATTGATATTTTTCCTAGTATATTTTTATCATAGTTGGGTCTTTCTTGATAGTAACTTGAAAAATGTTTCATAGCAGGAAGGTATTTATTTATGTTTGGAATAATTACTACGAGACTATCAATTACAAAGTAAATAAATATTACAGGAAATATATAATTTATCAAAATATCGAGATGATCATCAAAAAATATAACAAAAACACCTGATATAAGTAAAAAGTCAGCAGATAAAGCAAATTTTAATTTAGTTTTTATCATATTATCACCCATAAATACTATATCATATATAAAGTAAGTGTTTACATTATGATGTAAATCTAATAAAATTGTATATAGGAATAGTTTATCAAAAGGAAAATTATAAGTAGAAAAGGACGAATATTTGGTCTATTTTTTTACTAAAAAGGAGAATTAGATGGAAAATCTAAAAAGAACTGATTTAGAATTATATGATGTTATAAAGTTAGAACAAGCTAGACAATCATCTCATATCGAGTTGATTGCAAGTGAAAACTTTGTTTCTAAAAGCGTTTTAGAAGCACAAGGAAGCGTTTTAACTAATAAATATGCTGAGGGTTATCCAGGTAGAAGATACTATGGTGGATGCGAATTTGTAGATATGGCAGAAAATTTAGCAAGAAATCGAGTTAAAGAGTTATTTGGTGTTAAATATGCCAATGTACAGGCTCATTCAGGATCAACTGCTAATATGGGAGCTTATAGAGCCATCATTAAACATGGAGATACAGTACTTGGAATGAGTTTAAGCCATGGTGGACACTTAACTCACGGACATCCACTTAACTTTAGTGGTATTGATTATAAATTTGTTAGTTATGGAGTTCATGATGTAACCGAACAAATTGATTATGAAGAGTTAGAAAGAATCGCATTAAAGACTAAACCAAAACTTATTGTGGCTGGAGCAAGCGCTTATCCACGAAAAATTGATTTTAAAAGAATGCGTGAAATCGCAGATTTAGTTGGAGCAAAATTAATGGT
>JAOZRX010000140.1 GCA_029939945.1 Candidatus Izemoplasma sp.
ACTTTTATTTTTTCAACCTCCTATTTTAATATTTAAAGTTTTTTTTTATTGAGGGATTTAAATGATACATTAAAATCATTGTAATAATATGCTAATCCATTTAATTATAATCTTAGTCGTTTATAACAAGAAATTATCTTTCATTTATTATCTAAACCTGATGATAATCGTTTCTTCAATACAGCTGTTTTTTCATAAAATGGTATAGCTGTTTCTTGTATAAACATCTTACTACCAACGATTGTTCCATCTGTCCAATGACGAGTTCTTCTTAAAACTCTTAGTTCTATATTTTCTTTCTGTTTGCCTTCTTCTTTTGCTTTTGAATGATCATTTAATTGATTTGTTTCATAACTTATCGTTCGAGCAAGTTCTCCTCTAAATTCTGCGAATACCGCATCTTTATCCCAATCTTTTGCAAATTCTCCTAAGCATTTACGCATATGCTTAATAAAATTTTCTTCAAATAAATGCTTGCCTGTTCCGCAATAATTCCCCTATGTTGAAAATCTATAGTCTGCGGGTTCACTAATCATCTTTGCTCGTAATGGATTTAATTCAATATACTTAACACAACTCCATAATGCATTTTCCCCTTCAATAATTGAACTTTTAAAGCGTTCAGCCCAAAGTATCCCACGACGATTGTGTGTTCGATTAATATAATAAGTAAACTTTTGATAAATTTGTCTCATAAAGAAACTTATATCTGTTAATTGTTCTGCTATTTTCGCACATCGTTCAGGCTCATTATTAATATTTAAAATAGTTTTTTCCTTGATAATATTCATTATCTTGTTCTATAATAGTTGTAAGGTCATGTTTATCTTTATGAATTGGAGTGTAAAAAACGATATGCCAATGATTATCCATCCAACACATTGATTAACTTCTATAAAAAATAGCTTCGATATATCTTGAACAATTTTCATTCCTTTCTCTTTATCAATCATTCTTCAGTCCTGCGATTCTCGCGCAAGCATGATAATAAATCCCTCTCCCAATAACTGTTCTTCGTGCTGTTCTCACATTACCTCTATTTTTTTACAAAATATTCCACCATT
>JAOZRX010000141.1 GCA_029939945.1 Candidatus Izemoplasma sp.
GCAACAATTGCACGTCCTTCAATTTTAGTAAAAATATCTTTTATAGTTTCACTAACTCCAGATTCACTTTTTGTAAAAGTTTTTAATTCTGCGTTAGTTGAATCACTTAATAGTAGAAGTACACCTGATTGACCAAGTGCTGCCATTTTTTGATAATCAGCATCTGGACCTGTTGGAGTAAAGTCAAATTTAAAATCACCTGTATGTACTATTTTACCTTCAGGCGTATGAACAACAACACCAAATGAATCAGGGATTGAGTGGTTAGTTCTGAAAAAACTAACACTTAATTTTCCTAATTTAATTTTTTGATCTTCACCAAATTCTATTATCGTTGGTTTTAAATCTCTATGTTCTTGTAATTTATTTTTAATAAGCCCTACAGCGAGCCCGTTAGCGTAAATCTTAGGTATGTTTACTTGTCTTAGTAAATAAGGGATAGCCCCAATATGATCCTCATGACCATGAGTTATTACTAATGCAGTTATTTTATCTTGATTTTCAATTAAATATGAATAGTCATTTATTACGTAATCAATACCTAGTAAATGATCGTCAGGAAATAAAATTCCAGAGTCAATAATGATTAACTCATCTTGGAACTCTACACAATACATATTCTTACCTACTTCACCAAGACCACCTAATGCAAAGACACCAACTTCATTTTGTTTTAATATACTTTCTTGCATTATATTTAGTCCTCCTTAAAACTGAATCGTTAATTTTTCTTTATAAGGTATTATACATTAGATATAGTCTATATGATAGTGTAATGTATCAAAACTATATTTAATACTAGTTATGATATATAATATGTAAATATGTTATAATTTAAAAGAGGTGTAATTTATGAATGATAAGAAAATTATATTCTTTGATATAGATCGAACACTGTATGATCCAGATATTAAAGGAATACCAAAGTCTACAATTGAAGCTTTAAAGAAATTAAGAGAGAATGTTGATGTTGAAATAGCGATTGCGACTGGTCGTGCTTTTTATATGCTTCATATTATTGAAGAAATTAAAGAATATATTAATAT
>JAOZRX010000142.1 GCA_029939945.1 Candidatus Izemoplasma sp.
TGAAACTTGCTCCATAAATTGAAGAACAACCAGTAGCATTTGCTACTTGCATTCTTTCTCCGAATAATTGAGTTACTAATTTAACATATGGAGTTTCTCCACATCCTAAACAAGCTCCACTAAATTCAAATAATGGTTTAGCAAATTGTGAATTTTTAGCATTATTTTTTCCAACTAAATTATCTTTATAAGTTACATGATCATATAAGTATTCAGTATTTTGAATTTCACCTTTAGCAATTTCATCACCAATTGGACTCATCACTAATGATTTTTCTTTAGAAGGACAAACCTCAACACAAACTCCACAACCTGTACAATCTAATGTACTAATTTGAATTTTATATTGTAATCCTTTTAATCCTTTACCAACTGCGTTTTTAGTTGATAATCCTTCTGGTGCTTTAGCCATTTCATCATCAGTAATTAAGAATGGTCTAATTGCTGCATGTGGACAAGCAAATGCACATTGATTACATTGAATACAGTTATCTGTAATCCACTCAGGTACATAGTTAGCAATACCACGTTTTTCATAAGCAGTTCCACCGTTATCCATAGTACCATCTTCATAACCTGTGAACGCACTTACTGGTAAATCATAACCTTTAATTGCGTTTACTTGATCTGCAATGTTTCTAACAAATACAGGTCTACTCATATCTACTTCAACTTCTTTAATTTCTAAGTTAGCCCATTCAGGTTTAACTTCGATTTTAACAAGTCCAGCTTTACCAGCATCAATTGCATTGTAGTTTTTCTCAACAATTTCTTGACCTTTACGTCCATAAGCTTTTTTAGCGTATTTTTTCATTAACACTGTAGCTTTATCATAAGGTATAATTTGTTCATTTAATGCGAAGAATGCACTTTGCATTACTGTATTAATCATTCCACCAAGTCCTGCTTCTTCAGCTAACTTAACAGCATTCATAATATATAAATCAGCATTTCTTTCAGCTAAAACTTTTTTAACTTTATTTGGTAATAAAGCTTCAACTTCATTAGCTGGTGTAACAGTATTAAGTAAGAAAGTTCA
>JAOZRX010000143.1 GCA_029939945.1 Candidatus Izemoplasma sp.
CACAACAATCAATTTCAAACGTACACTCATCTCCTACTGCTCCTATAGGACAAGATAATATATAAATGTTACAAGCCATCCGCTAAATATTGTTACAAATTTACGAATTTAAATGCAATGTCTTTTATCTTGCTTTTTAATTAAAACAATTGAATATTTTTGATTTTGGTATTTCCCAGATCCAATTCTTATTATCTTCTAATCCTCCGCTCATAACTACATTATCTCCTTTATTAAACCATCTTGTAATAAAAAACAAAGCATATCCTATTTTAGCTGGTATTAATGGTTTGTAGCTTACGTCTATTATTTTTAAATCTTTATCTAATTTTACAGCAAAATGATTGTATGTTCTTTCATTATATATTTTTGTATGAACCAAATAGATATAACATTGTTGTTCTTCAAACCAAATTGGTTGTGTTGAACCTCCTATTTTTACTTTAGCACTAAAATATAATTCATCTTCAGGAAATTTATTGTTGAATTTATTTTCAACATCAATTATTTTTTCAAATTCAAAATTACCTTTGTCTCTATAAACAACAAAGTTAGGTAATGTATTATATATAAAATGTAAAACATTATTGTGAATAAAGAATAACCAATTTTTCTCCCACATTACTTCATCTCCAACACCAAAGCGCATTCTGTTAGGTTCTTCTACGTCTATATCTTTAATGAAATAATAATCTTTATCCAATAAACCAATTCTTGTGTTCCAATTTTCATCTATGTAAGCTACCGAATGATACATTTTCTTCTTATAAATGAAAGATCTATAGTCCTCGAATTTAGCTAAGTGATCGTACTTGATTTCTTTTTCATTATAATTAATTAATTTTAATTTTTTATCAAATTCAAACTCATAAAGCGTTCTACAATCACCTAATTTTTTCATAAATTGAGTTCTTGATGTATCCCTGTCTACACGTGCAACACCTTTATAACCATTTGATATTGGTATTAAAGATAAATTATGTGAACAATATTCAGTTTCAATAATTTGTAAATCATTTTGTTTAC
>JAOZRX010000012.1 GCA_029939945.1 Candidatus Izemoplasma sp.
TTCTATTGCTATTATATCATATATTTTTGGATATAAAAAGACTAGGAAATCACTATTTACTAGTCTTTTTTGCTATCACCTATTATCAATTATTTAATTAAAGATTGTGCTGCTGTTATTATTGCAGTTTTATATACATCTTCAACGCTACATCCCCGTGATAAATCATTAACTGGCTTATTTAATCCGGCTAGGATTGGCCCCATTGCATCAAAACTACCTAATCTCTGTGCAATTTTGTATCCAATATTTCCAGAATTTAAGTCAGGAAATATAAATGTGTTTGCTTTCCCAGCTACGTTACTCTCTTTATATTTCTTTTTAGCTACACTAGGTACAAAAGCAGCATCAAACTGCATTTCGCCATCTATTTCGTATCCTGAGTTGCTTTCTTGTGCTATTTTTGTAGCTAAAGCTACTTTTAAACTCTCTTCAGTTTCTCCACTTCCATTTGTAGAAAAAGAAAGCATAGCTACTTTTGGTATAATCCCAAACATTTCTGCTGCTTTTGCTGATTCAATAGCGAATTCAGCTAAGTTTTTTGCAGTTGGGTTAGGATTAATTGCACAATCTGCAAATATATATTTTTCTTTATCTCTAACCATTAAGAAATATCCAAATGTTCTTGATATTCCTGGTTTTGTTTTAATTATTTGTAATGCAGGTCTTACTGTATCTCCTGTTGATTGAGTTGCTCCACTAACTAGTCCATCCACTTTGTCCATATAGACTAACATTGTTCCAAAGTAATTAGTTGTTAATAAAAGTTCTTCAGCCTCTTTAATAGACGCTTTCCCTTTTCTTCTTTCTACAAAACTATTTACCATATTATCAAAATCTTTATAGTTGTAAGGATCAATAATTTCAAATAAAGAAATATCATACTTTTTAGGAATATCTTTTTTGTTTCCAATTAATACAGGCTTAATAAGCCCTTCATCACATAATTTAAGTGCTGCTTGTAGTACTCTTTCATCCTTCATTTCAGGAAATACTATTCTAAGCCCTTTTCCCTTAATTTTTTGTTTTAATTCTTCAATAATATTTGCCACAAAATCACTCCTAACCTATATAGTTTACAACATATTTATTATTTTTCAATTCTTTTTATATAGATATTATTTTTTTATAGATTATGTTAAAATGGTTTTAGGTGATTTTATGAAAAAATTAGATACGATACTGTTTGATTTAGATGGAACTTTAATTAACACAAACGAAATAATTATAAGAAGCTTTAAATCAAGTTTTGAGAGACATTTTCCTGATTTAGATGTTTCAAGAGATACTATTCTCACTTTTATTGGTCCTACTTTGCATGATACTTATGGTAAATATACAAATGATCCTAATCTTGTATTAGAGATGATCAATTCTTATCGTGAATTTTATGTTGAGTATGAAATTGGAAACTTTGAAATTTATCCCCAAGTAGAAGAAGTAATTAAAGATTTATATAAACAAGGATACAACTTAGGAATAGTTACTTCAAAATTCAAAATTGCTGCTTGGCCAAGCTTTACTCATTATGGGCTTGAAAAGTATTTTAGTGTTTTTGTAGCACTAGATGATGTCAATAATCCAAAACCAAACGAAGAACCAGTAAATGTTGCATTAAGCCGTTTCCCTTCATATAACAAAGCAATAATGATAGGAGATAATCAAGGAGATATCCTTTCAGGTAAGAATGCTAATATCTATAGTGCAGGAGTATCTTGGAGTATTAAAGGTAAAAAACATTTAGAAAAAGTTAATCCTGATTTTATGTTGTCAAATATGAAAGATATATTCAGGATAATAAATATAATTAATAAGGAGGAATAAGTATGGATTGTATATTTTGTAAAATAATTGCTGGTGAAATTCCATCATACAAGGTTTATGAAGATGATAATGTTCTTGCTTTTCTTGATATTACACAAGGAACAAAAGGTCATACTTTAATAATTCCAAAAAAACACATCAAAAACGTCTATGAAATAGATGAAGAAACAATATTTAATGTATTCAAGGTTGTTCCAATGATTTCAAAAGCTCTTAAAAAAGCTTTTAATCCGATAGGGTTGAATATAATAAATAACAATGATCAGCCTCATCAAAGCGTTTTCCACTTCCATATTCATTTAATCCCTAGATATGAAGATGATGGAATGATTTTATCTACCATCAATAACTATGACAAATATGAACCGACTTATTTTAATAATCTAATTACGAAAATAACTAACGAAATGTAAAAGGATTCCAATCGGAATCCTCTTTTTTAACAAAATAATTCAGTAAATGTCTTAACCATTACCCCTGTAGCTTCTTTTTTCTCAGAAGTAGCTGTCCCTGCTATATCTAGATGAATCCATTTAGTATCTTTATTAATAAACTCACTGATAAATGCTGCAGCAGTAGAAGCTCCTGCAAGTGGTCCACCACTGTTCTTTATATCAGCTACTTTACTCTCAATCATTTTATTAAATTCGCTTGTAACGGGCATCTCCCATACTTTTTCTCTTGTTTTAATGCTAGCTTTAAGGAATTTGTTTAAATATTTTTTATCATTTGTAAATGCTCCAGTGAACTCGTGTCCAAGTGCTGCAACCATAGCTCCTGTTAATGTTGCAATATCAATAACTTTTTTTGCTCCTTCTTTTTGAGCAAACCATACTGCATCAGCTAAAGTAAGTCTTCCTTCTGCATCTGTAGATATTATTTCTATTGTTTTTCCACTTGCTGCAGTTAATATATCGTCTGGAACAATTGCTCCATCTCCAATTCTATTATCTGTAGCTGCGACAATTGCCATTACATTAGCTTTTAATTCTAAACGTGCAATTGCTTCAATAGCTCCTAATACAGCAGCAGACCCAGCCATATCACCTTTCATTCCCGGCATACTTCTTGGAGTTTTAAGAGAATATCCACCAGTATCATACATTACTCCTTTTCCTACTAAGGCAGTTGGATCTTCAAATGAAGGTAATCCTTGATATTTAACTAAAATCAACTTAGGTTCTTCAAAACTTCCTTTATTTACTCCTAAGTAAGCCCCCATATTCATATCTTCTATCTCTTTTTTATTATATATTCTAACTTTTATATTCTTATATTTTTCTAACTTTAAAGAATGTTCTGCTAAACCAATAGCATTAAGGTAATTATATGGAGTATTTACAAGTTCACAAGCATTGTTCATACAATCTCCGTATACATATCCTTTTTTTACAGCCTCATATATCTTCCCTTCGCCATAATAGAAGAAGTTTTTGTCTTTATCTTCTTTTTTTGATTTAAATCTATCGAAAACATAATTCTCAGTCATAATTATTTCCGATAAATCTTGCATTACTTGTTGGTAATTTTCATTCTCAAATGAATCTACAATAACACAATTGTTCCCTTTAAGTTTAGCTATACTTTTATATATTTTAATTCTTTTTACTTCGTCTTTTAAATCTTCGAAATTTACTATATGAATTCTTTTTGTAACTGTTTTGCCTAAGGTATAAATAGTGGTAAATGGTTCCGTGGATAGTTCTTCTATTTTACCATCAAATAAATTGTTAACTTCTTTAACTATTGAATTTAGTAAGTTATTAGTAATAACTATATCATTTTTCTCTTCTAATAAATTGAACTTTAATTGTTCCTTGATGTCTGTTTTCATGATTCCTCCTATTTAATAATATTAGTTTTCATATATGATCTTAAAACTTCTGGAACTATAATTGTTCCATCTTTTTGTTGGAAGTTCTCTATTATTGCAACTACTGTTCTTCCTACTGCTAATCCGCTTCCGTTTAATGTGTGAACATATTCTGGTTTTGAATCTTTGTTTCTCTTAAATTTTATATTTCCTCTTCTTGCTTGGTAATCCTCTGCATTTGAAATACTCCCTATTTCTTTATATGCATTATATGAAGGTAACCAAACCTCTAAATCATACGTTTTTCTCATCCCAAATCCTAAATCTCCAGTACATAAAGTTACTACTCTATAAGGTAAATTAAGTAACTGTAGCACTTTCTCGCTATTTATAAGCATTGCTTCTAATTCATTATATGATTCTTCAGGTGTTGTAAATTTGATTAGTTCTACTTTATTAAATTGATGTAATCTGATAATTCCTCTAGTATCTCTTCCTGCACTTCCAGATTCTTGCCTAAACGCAGTAGTGAAGGATGCATATTTAATTGGTAATTGATTAAAACTCAAAGTCTCTTCGCGATGCATGTTTATTGAAGGAACCTCGGCTGTAGGATTTAAATATAAATCTCTTTTATCTTCTAATTTAAAAGCATCGTCCTCAAATTTTGGAAATTGCCCAGAGGCAATCATTGAGTCTTTATTTATGATGTATGGCGGTAATAATTCCTTATATCCATGCTCAAATATATGTAAATCTAACATAAAATTAATAAGTGCTCTTTCAAGTCTAGCACCAAGTCCTTTGTAGACAACAAAGCGACTTCCCGACATTTTGCTAGCTCTTTCAAAGTCTAGGATATCAAGTTTTACTCCTAAATCCCAATGTGCTAGAGGTTCAAAATCAAAAGTTGGTAAAACACCTTCTTTTTTAACTTCTATATTATCACTATCGTCTAATCCTATAGGACAATCATCATGCGGAATATTAGGCGTTATAAGTAGACCGTTTAAGATGAATTCTTCAATTTCTCTTAACTCTTCCTCAAAATTTTTAATATCTGCCCCTATATTTTCTACTTTTTTAAGAATTTCCTTTATGTCTTTACCTTCTCTTTTATAAAGACCTATTTTTTTACTAGTCTCATTTCTTAAAGCTTTAATCTTTTCTACTTGAATTATTATTTCTCTTCGATGCTTATCTTTTTCTACAACATCACTCAAGTATGAAAAATCCCCACCTCTTTTGCTTAACAATTTAATATATTGTTCTGTATTATCTCTGATTAATTTAATATCTAACATTTCTTTTTCCTCCTTTAAAATATAAAAATCGCCCTAAATTTAAGGGCGAATTGATTTCGCGGTACCACCTTATTTAAGGGTTTCCCCCTATCTTGAGTGTTTTATAACGGGAACAACCCGGGGATATTTGTTTCCCAACTCCAAGATAGATTTCATACAATATCTTTGTTAGTTTTTCACCACCACTAACTCTCTTTAAAAGATTATTATACTACTTAGTCTTTTCAGCGTTTTCTTGTCTTGATAATAACAAAATAAGATTTCTTTGTCAACCTAATTGGTGCCTTTTATCCTTATAATCCCTTGAAAAAACAGATACAAAATTCGTATCTGTTTTTAAGTATTTACTATTCTACTTCTGGAGTTTGTGTTTCTACTTGTGGAACAACTTCTTCAATTTGCTCAATTTTTTCATCAATTTCAGTTTTAGCAACTATAGCTATAGTCGCTACTTTGTGCCCTTCGTTTAACTTAATCAATCTTACACCTTGTGTAGATCTTTTTGATGTAGCAATTTGTTCAACTGGAACCCTAATTATCATTCCTTTTGTAGTTGTGATGATTAAATCCTCATCCCCTACAACGCTCTTTAATTTAGTAAGTTGTCCGTTTTTTTCAGTGATATTAAGTGTTTTAACACCTTTTCCACCACGATTTTGTTGTCTATATTCATCTACGATAGTTCTTTTACCATAGCCGTTTTCCGTTACAACAAGTATTTGATTTTTCTCTTCAGTAACAATTGTAAATCCCACAACTTCAACTGGTGGACTAATTAGTATTCCTCTAACTCCACTAGCTACACGACCCATATGACGAGCAGTTGTCTCGCTAAATCTAATAGCTTTACCATTTGATGCTCCTATAATTACATCTCTAGTTCCATCTGTTAGTCTTACTGCTAGTAATTCATCTCCTTCACGAAGATTAATTGCTTTAATTCCAGATGTTCTGATATTTTTAAAGTCTGATACAAGAGTTCTTTTCACTACTCCGCGTTTTGTAGCAAAGAATAAGAAGTTTTCACTTTCAAAATCATCTATTTTAGCTACTGCAGCAAGTGTTTCTCCATCATCTAAGTTAAGTAAATTTATAATCGGTAATCCTTTTGATGATCTTCCATAATTAGGTACTTTATATCCTTTTATTTTATAAACTCTACCGGTATTTGTGAAGAAAAGAATGAAATCGTGTGTTGAACAACTAATTAAATGTTCAACAACATCATCTTCATGTGTTTTAATACCCGTCATTCCTTTCCCACCACGATTTTGTGATTTATAAACGTCAGTATTCATACGTTTACAATAACCACTTGATGTGATAGTAATCATAATATCTTCAACAGGTATTAAATCTTCATCTTCAATATCTAAATCAATCGCTAGACTTATTTCAGAACGTCTAGGATCTGAGAATTTGTTTCTAATATCATTTAATTGTTCTTTAATTGTTTCATATTTTTTATCTTCATTAGCTAAAATAAATTCTAGTCCTTCTATTGTGTTTATTAACTCTTTTAATTCTTTTTCAAGTCTTTCTCCTTCTAACCCTGAAAGTCTTCTTAAACGCATTTCTAAGATAGCTTTAGCTTGTTCTGAAGAAAGTTCAAAACGTGTGATTAATTGCTGTTCAGCATCATCATAAGACGCTCTTATTGTTTTAATAACTTCATCAATATTCTTTAAAGCTATTAAAAGACCTTCTAATATATGAGCTCTTGTTTTAGCTTTATTTAGTTCAAATTGTGTTTTTCTAGTTAATACAACTATTTGGTGATTTACATAGTGAACTAAAACATCTTTTATAGGTAGTACTTTAGGTTGATTATCTACTAAAGCTAACATATTAATACCAAACGTTGTTTGAAGTGGTGTATATTTATATAAATTATTCAAAGTCACATCAGCATTGATATCTCTTCTTAGTTCAATGACTAATCTAATTCCAATTTTTAGATTTGATTCATCTCTCAAATCAGTTATTCCTTCAATTCTTTTCTCTTTTGCAAGTTCTGCAATCTTCTCAATTAGGCGAGATTTATTAACTTGATATGGGATTTCAGTAACAATAATTGATTTTTTTCCTGATCTAGTTTCAACTATTTCTGTTTTAGCTCTCACCTTTATAGAGCCATTCCCCGTTTCATATGCTTTTCTTAACCCTGTCATTCCTAAGATTGTTCCACCTGTTGGAAAGTCTGGGCCTTTAATATATTGCATTAACTCTTCGGTTGTTATTTCATTGTTGTCAATATAAGCTAATATACCGTCGATTACTTCTCCTAAGTTATGCGGAGGAATATTGGTTGCCATACCAACCGCTATTCCTGTTGATCCATTTACTAATAAGTTAGGAAATTTTGATGGTAAAACACTAGGTTCACTTTCAGACCCATCGTAGTTATCAATAAAATCAACTGTGTTTTTTCTTATATCTGATAACATTTCAGATGTTATTTTTTGCATTTTCGCTTCAGTATAACGCATTGCAGCTGCGCCATCTCCATCTATTGAACCAAAGTTTCCGTGTCCATTTACTAAAGGATAACGATAACTAAATGATTGTGCCATTCTAACCATTGCATCGTAAATCGCTGTGTCTCCATGAGGATGATATTTCCCCATAACGTCCCCAACAATACGCGCTGATTTTTTAAATGATTTTTCAGGATAAACACCTAGTTCATCCATCCCATATAAAATTCTTCGATGAACAGGTTTTAATCCATCTCTTACATCCGGTAAAGCTCTTGATACAATGACACTCATTGCATAGCTTAAAAAGGACGTTTTCATTTCAGTTGTAATATTTATATTTTTTATTTTATCGTATTTAATATTATTTTCTTCCATATTGTTCATCCTCCTAAACATCTAAATTTTGGACATATAATGCATTAGTTTGAATAAATTCACGTCTTGGAGCAACATCGTCACCCATTAACATACTAAATACTTCATTTGCCTCAATTGCGTCTTCTAATGTGACTTTTAATAGTGTTCTTGTGTTTGGATCCATAGTTGTATCCCATAATTGTTCAGGATTCATTTCTCCAAGTCCTTTATATCTTTGAATTGTAGCTCTAGGTCCAAATTCTTTTAATATTGGTTCTAATTGATCATCTGTGTAAGCATATTCTATTTTTTTACCTTGTTGTACTTTAAATAATGGTGGTTGAGCAATATATACATATCCCATTTCAATAAGTGCTTTCATATGGCGATATAAAAACGTAAGTAGTAATGTGCGTATATGCGCTCCATCAACATCTGCATCGGTCATAATTATAATTTTATGATAACGAGCATCTTTAATGTTGAATTCATCAACAATTCCTGTTCCAAAAGCTTGAATCATTGATAATATTTCTTTATTTCCTAGTATTTTGTCTAATCTTGCTTTTTCAACATTTAAAACTTTTCCTCTAAGAGGTAAAATTGCTTGAAACTCTGAATCTCTACCTTGTTTCGCGCTCCCACCTGCACTATCCCCTTCGACAATGTATATTTCTGATTTTTCAGGGTCTTTTGTACGGCAATCAGCTAATTTTGATGCAAATCCAAGTCCATCAAGTGGTGATTTACGTCTTGTTGCTTCGCGAGCTTTTTTTGCAGCTAAACGTGCGCGAGATGCCATTAACGCTTTCTCTATTACTATTTTTGCATCGTTTGGATTTTCCATTAAATAGCGTTCTAACCCATCACTTAAGATGCTTCCTACTATTTTTCTGACTTCTGTTGATCCAAGTTTTGATTTTGTTTGTCCTTCAAATTGAGGATCAGGATGTTTAACACTAATAATACAAGTTAATCCTTCTCTAGTGTCATCCCCCACGAATGATTCATCTTTTTTGAATAACTTATTATTTTTACCATAGTTGTTTAAAACTCTTGTCAAAGTCATTCTAAATCCTTCTTCGTGTGTTCCTCCCTCAATATTGTTTATATTATTTGTAAAACTAAATATATTTTGAGCATACCCTGTATTATATTGCATTGCAATTTCAACAGTTATATTATCAATTTCCCCTTCACAAAAAATAACTTCCTCATGTAAAACGTCTGTAGAACGGTTTAAATGTTGAACATATTCTCTTATTCCACCTTCATACATATATTTATTCAAAATATGCTCTTCATCTCTTAAATCATTAATATCAATTGTTAACCCTCGGTTAAGAAACGCTAATTGTTGAACTCTATTACGTAATAACTCGTACTCATAATGTGTAGTTTCTTTAAATACTTTAGGATCTGCTTTAAACCAAGTGATTGTTCCTGTTTTATCAGAAGGTCCATGATCAATAACTGTTGTTACTGAAAATCCATATTCATATCTTTGAGTATATTTTCTACCACCTTTATGAATTTCAACATCCATCCACTCACTTAAGGCATTAACTACACTTGCTCCTACTCCATGCAATCCACCTGATACTTTATATGAATTATGATCAAATTTACCACCAGCATGTAAAGTAGTTAAAATAGTTTCAACTGCAGGTAATCCTGTTTTTGGATGAATATCCACAGGTATTCCTCTACCATCGTCAGTAACTTTTATAATGTTTTCAGGTAATATTTCTACTGTAATATAACTAGCTACTCCAGCTAATGCTTCATCTATTGAATTATCAACTATCTCCCATACTAAATGATGTAACCCTCTAGGACCTGTAGAACCTATGTACATTCCTGGGCGTTTTTTAACTGCCTCTAATCCTTCTAATATTTGAATATTACTTGAATCATAACTTCCATTCATTATTGTCACTCTCCTCAATATTTCCGTTATTTATAGTAAATATTTTATAATTTTTGATTTTTTTAAGATTAATTCCTTTTATTTCTGTTGAAGTAATAAAATTTTGGGTCTTATTTTGAATATAATCAATTAGATTGTTTTGTCTTTCTTCGTCTAATTCACTTAACACATCGTCTAACAGTAGCACTGGATAGTCTTTTTTATACTCATATATAAAATCTATTAAAGCTAATTTTACCGATAACACAGAACTTCTCATTTCTCCTTGAGATCCATGGGTTTTTACTGCGTTTTTATTTAAATAAAATTCAATATCATCTCTATGAGCTCCTATATTTGTCGTTCCTGTAATAATATCGTACTTATACTTACTCATAAATTCTTTTTTAAAATCAAATTCAATACTTGGTAAGTACTTAATCACTAAACTATCAGTAGAATTTGAGAGTTTTTTATAAATGATATTCGTATATTCATTAATTTTTGTAATAAATTCTCTTCTTTGTTTGATTATTTGTTCTAAATATCCAATTAGTTGATCTGTCAGTATATCCAGAAGCATCATGTCATTTTTTTTACTTGTTTGCATCGATTTTAACAAATTATTTCTTTGTTTGAGAATCTTTTTGTAGTTTTGAAGTGAATAGAGATATTCTTTAGATATTTGTCCTATCTCTAAATCAAGGAATTTCCTTCTAATTTGGGGGTTTCCTTTAATTAAATCTAAATCTTCAGGTGCAAACATAACAATATTCAATATACCTATATATTCACTTAATTTTTCTAACTCTATTTGGTTATATTTTGCTTTTTTACCAAGTTTTGATATTACCATATCTAATTCTATATCTTTACCATTTAAATTGATTAGAGAATTGATTTTGGCATATTCTGTGCCTATTTTTATAACATCTCTATCTTTATTTACTTTATGTGATTTAGTTAAACCTAAAATATACAATGATTCTAATATACTTGTTTTACCTTGAGCATTTTTTCCAATAAAAATATTAGTATGATTACTAAATTGAGAAGTTAATTTTTCATAATTTCTAAAATTAACTAAATTAAGGTTATTTACAAACATTAATTACCAATTTTATAAACACCAATACCTTTTATTAACACTTTGTCTCCTGGGTATACTTTTTTTCCTCTTCTAGCTTCTAAAATATCATTTAAATATATTTTATTTTCCGCTAAAAATGGTTTAACCATTCCACCTGATGAGACGATATTTACGTATTTAATAAATTGCCCCAAAGTGATGTATTCACTACTAATAATTACTTTTTCCACAAGGTCACATTCTTTCATATATATTATTATATATATTATATAATAAAGATAAGAATAATACAAGGATTTGAACTTAGATAATAAAAAAAGTCCCGAAGGACTTTTTTAACTATTCTGTACGTACTGGCAATATCAATTGAAGCATATTTTCATCGTAATCACCTTTGATAATAAATGGTCTTATTTCTCCAGTAAAATTAATTGAAACTTCGCTGGAATTAAATATTTTTAATGCATCTAATATATATTTTGAACTGAAAGCTATTTTGATTGGTGTTCCAACAATTTCATCAACAGGATATACTTCTTCAAGTACTTTACCTATTTCAGGGCTATTTGAAGTTATTTCAACAATGTTGTCTTGTCTTAAATTTAATTTAACTATTGCATTGTTTCCATCTCTACTTGATAACAAACTAGCTCTTTCGATAGCAGTAGATAAATTTTCTTTATTAAATTTAATAATAATTGGAAATTCCGTTGGGATTAATTTAGAAGTTTCTGGATAATTTCCTTCTAATAATCGCGATTGAAACAATAAATTACGATATTTAAATAATATTTTTGAATGATCAAAATGTAATTCTATTATTTCGTTATTATTTTCTAAAACTTTAATTAATTCATCTAAACTTCGGCCAGGTATTATTATGTTTAATGGCTCATATACTTCGTTTAATTCTATTTGTTTTTGACTTAAACGATAACTATCTGTAGCTATTGCGATTAATTTATTTCCGTCTATTTTAAAATTTACACCAGTTAAAATAGGTCTATTTTCAATAGAAGAAGTTGCAAAAGCTGTTTGTCTAATTATAGTTTTTAAAGTTCTTACATTTATTTTGATTGATTTAACTTTTTCACTAAATTCTAATTCTGGATAATCATCAATATCCATCATATTTAAAGTAATATCTGAACGATCACATTCTATTCTTATCATATTATCAACAACAGAAGATAAAACAACCTTTAAACCATCTAATTTTCTGATAATTTCAACAAAATATTTACCAGGTATTAAAACAGAACCTTGTTTTTTAATTGACAAACTAGGATCTTTTATTACAACTTTTATTGCAATATCAGAATTACTAGTAGTTATTACTAAATAATCGTCTAAAACATCTAATTTAATACCTTGTAATGCTGGATTGGGTGTTTTGTTTGATAAAGCTTTTTGAGCAATTATTAAATTATTTAGTAATATGTCTTTATTGATTTGAAAATTCATAAAACCACCTCTTTATATAATTATTGTTTTTATTTATTATTATTAGTGTAGTGTGGAAATGTGGAAACAATCAAAAATCTATATATATTATACCATACAATTGGGTTTTAAGTTTATTTGTTTTTAGTTTTCTCCACATTTTATTTTTAGTTTCTCCACATCTCTTTTAACATTTTTATCCATTTCTATTTCGTTAGTAATTTTTTCTACCGAATGCATTACAGTTGAATGATCACGATTATTAAAATATGTTCCTATTTTTTTATATGGAATATCGTACATTGTTTTAATTAAATACATTGAAACTTGTCTTGGAAAAACATATTTTGATGTTCTTTTTTTAGATATTAAATCACTTGTAGAAATACGGTAATAGTCACTAACAATACTAAGAATATTATTTATTTTATTAGTATTTAAGAAATTACCATTTGTACGAGGTTTAACTAAATTTTCTAAAGCTGCTTCAGCATTTTTAACTGTAAAATTTAGATTAAAAGCTGTGCAATAAAATAATACTCTTTTAAGAGCACCCTCTAACTCTCTAACATTATTATCAAAAACACTTGCAATATATTCTATTACATCATTTGGAATCAATGATGCATCTGATGTTTCAGCGGTTAATTTCTTTTTTAAAATTTTAATTCTATGGTTTAATTCTGGGCGATTTATATCAACAGTTACTCCCCATTCAAACCTAGATGTCAACCGTGACATAACATCTTTTAATTCACCAGCACTTCTATCACTTGTAATAACAATTTGTTTTTGAGTACCATGAAGAATCTCAAATAATTTAAAAAATTCAATCTGAGATTTTTCTTTTTTTGCTAAAAATTGAATGTCATCAATCAACAAAACCTCTACATCACGGTACTTTTGATTAAATTCTTCAAATTTTTTCTTACTTGCAGACCTAACATATTCTTCAACAAATTGATCTGTTTTTACATACATTACTTTCTTATTCATGTCACCTTCTAAAATATAATTACCAACACATTGCATTAAATGTGTTTTTCCAAGGCCAACATCTCCGAATATATATAAAGGATTAGCAACAACTCCTGGTTGATCAGCAACTTTAATTGCGCTTGTGTAGGCTAATCTGTTTGAATTACCAACTACAAAACTATCAAAAGTATAACTAGCATTAAGATTACCTTGTAAATACTTGTTTTCTATACCAAATTCAGGTTTTGTTATAGAATAAGACCTAGAGTCAGATAATTCTTCACTAGCTTGTTCTTCGGTCATAACTCTAAATTTATGTAAATCATCTAATTTAAACTTTAAGTACTTGTTTAACTTCTTTAAATAGAGCATTTCGATTCGTTTTTTAATAAAATCATTAGGTGCAACTATATAAATATAGTTATTTATAACCTTAAAAACAGTATTTACAGGTTCAAAAATATCTGTAAATACCACTTCTTCTAAATCTTTTTCCAATTCTTCTTTAATTTCTTCCCATATTTTACTGTATTTTTCCATGATGTTCACCTCTTATTATCTCAAAATAAATATAACATAAATTATCCACAAAAAAAAGAGAAGAGTTTCCCACAAAAAATGTGGATAAATAAATTTATACAAGTTTTTATACACAAATTATTAACAAAATAAATGGCTTAACAAAAACCTTTAAACACATTAGTAACATTTCCAATTTTTATAAATCCACATTTTAAACATTTCCACATTTCGAGGATGTAAAATAACGAAATAAAGCCAAAAAAGAGTGTGGAAAACTTTTTAAAAATAATGATGTTTTATGTTTTTTTAATATTAGTGTTGACACATTATTTTATTACATATATAATTGTATAGCATGGTTTTCACATAAGATGTAGGAGGTGTTGATGTATGCCAAAAAGAACATATCAACCAAATAAACGTAAAAGAGCAAAAACTCACGGATTTATGGAAAGAATGTCTTCTCCAACTGGAAGAAGAGTATTAGCAAGAAGAAGAGCTAAAGGACGTAAAAAATTAACTGTATCAGATGAATAAATTTTAAATTACCATATAATATTATATAAATACCTGAAACCACTTGAAAAAATATAATAATATGTATTTTTTCAAGTGGTTTTTAATTTATAGTAGGTGATATCATTGAAAAAAGAGTTTAGAGTTAAGAAAAGTAGTGAAATAGAGATGATTGTTAAATATAGACAAAGTAGAGCAAATAAATATTTTGTTATATATAAGAAAGAAAACCATGATAACACTCATTTTAGATTTGCTATAAGTGTTTCTAAGAAGTATGGAAATGCTGTTGAAAGAAATAAAATTAAGAGACAAGTAAGAGAAATAATATCTAAATTTGATATTATTGATATTTTTGATGTATTTGTTGTGATTAGAGTTAGTTCTAAAAATATTTCCTTTACTGAAATAAAATCATCAATAACATCACTAATTGAAAAACTAAAAATTTTGAGGTGAAAAAATGAAAAATTCTACACGTATTCAATTACTCGCAGTAATGGTAGTAATGGTACTATTATTAAGTGGTTGTAATTCAGCTGAAATGTATACATCACCAGTTGGTGTCGAAGGTGGAGTTGGATGGGTTCAATGGACAGTTGAACAAATAGCAGACTTTACTTATTGGATTAGTCACGCTACTGGAGGATATTACTTTGCAGGATTAATTATAGTTACTTTAATTGTAAGAACAGCAGGATGGCCAATTTACTCAAAAAGTAATGCTATGACAATGAAAATGCAACAAGCACAACCAGAATTAGACAAAATTAAAGAAAAATATCAAGGAAAAACAGACGATACTTCACAAAAGAAAATGCAAGCAGAGACTTTAGCAATATATAAGAAATATAATATTAATCCTCTAGGATGTTTATTACCTTTCTTACAAATGCCTATATTTATTGCTATGTACCAAGTTGTTAGAAGAATTCCGTTATCAGATGGAATGGTAGATAATGTGTTAGTTGACGGAGTAAGAGACTTTACAGATCTAAATTATTCATTTTTATGGATAAAAGACTTAGGTGGAGCAGATCCATTTTATATTTTACCAATATTAGTTGGTGCATTAATGTTCTTATATCAAAGATATTCGATGAAAAAACCAGAATATATGCAAAATAAAAAATATAAAACAAGTGGAGTAAATCAATCAGAAAAAACAATGAAAATGATGTCATATTTTATGGTTTTCATGTTAGTAAGTATAGCTTGGACTAACGCTGGAATCGCTTTATATTGGATAGTTGGTAATGCTTATCAATTTTTACAAACATATTTAAATAGAAGATCAAACTTCAAGAAAATGTCTCAAGAAAAATCAATAGTTTAGAAGGTGTATTATGAGAAAACTTCAATTTAATATTAAATCTTTAGATGATGCACGAGATTATGCATCAAAAGAACTAAGAATTAACAAAGATGTTATTGAAATTAATGTTATTGAAACAAAAAGTGTTCTAGGATTCAAAAAATCATATGTTGTTGAAGCAATAGTTAATGTTGAACCAGCTGAAATAGGATTTAAAACACTAAAAGAGTTATTTGATAATATGGATTTAGAAGCAACTATTGAGATGAAAGTTAGAAACGAGAGAGAAATCTCTTATTCTATAAACACATCGGAAAACCCTTTGTTAATAGGGAAAAATGGTAAAACACTTGAAAACATTCAATTTTACATTAGAAATATCGTTAACTTATATAGTGATGAGCATTTAATAATTCTTGTTGATATTGGTGGATATAAAGAAAATCGTAAGAAACAACTTGAGATATTAGCTACTAAAACAGCAAAAGAAGTTGCTAGAACTAGAGTTAAAGCTAAATTATACCCAATGAATGCTTACGAAAGAAGAATTATTCATACAAAACTATCTGACTGGAGAGATGTATCTACTATTTCAGAAGGTGAAGGGCAAGAAAGACATTTAGTTATTAAACCAAAGAGGCGATAATTATGAACTTAGTTGTAGGACTAGGTAATCCTGGAAGAAAATACAAAACTACAAAACATAATATTGGATTCATGTGTTTAGATTTTTTTGCAAAAGAGAATGGATTAAAATTCAAAAAAGAGAAGAAATTTAATGGGGAAACGCTAAAAATAGGCGATTTAGTTTTATTAAAACCTCACACATTTATGAATAATTCAGGACAAAGTTTGAGAAAAGCAATGGATTTTTATAACATTGATGTTGAAGATATATTAGTTATTCATGATGATTTAGACTTACCATTTGGTAAAATCAGATTAAGACAAAAAGGTAGTTCAGGTGGACACAATGGGATTAAATCAATAGTTAGTCACATCAAAACTGAAGACTTTAAAAGAGTAAAAATAGGGATTGATAAAAATCCTCTATATGACACAAAAGATTATGTGTTAAGCTCTTTATCAAAAGAAGAAAAAGGGTTAATGAAGCCGATTTTAGAGAAAGTATCAACAATTATTTCTGACTTCAGAGATGATAAAGAATTTATTAATATTATGACAAATAATAACTAAGCCATTTATGGCTTTTTTATTTGATATATATTTAATATTATGCTAGGATGTTATTAGAAATAAGCGAACCCCCTACTAAAAGAGGATTCGCTATAAGTGCGTGGTGAGATTATGAAAAAAATATTAAATTACATATCGAAAACCCCTTATTTTAAGGATTTACTAACAAAATTCAATTCAAATGATGAATTACAAATAACTAATACAAATGATAGTATTAGTCTTTTGATTTTGTTATATTTGTTTAATACAAACGACAAAAACATATTAGTTGTAACTCCTAACTTATATCGTGCACAAAAAGTATACGATAAACTAATAAATTTTGTTAATAATGATACATTATCATTTTTTCCTCAAGATGAGTTTATAACTACTGAAATGTTAGCTGTAAGTAGTGAATTTAAGTTTGAGAGAATAAATACTATTAAAAAAGTTATTGAGAATAAAAAGAATCTAGTAATCACCAATACAACGGGATTATTGAAGTATGAATTACCAAGGAAAAAGTGGGAAGAGGCTATACTTAGACTTTCTAAGGGTAGTGTCGTTGACATAGCAATCCTTAGTAAAACACTTATTTCTTATGGATATAATAGAGGACTAACAGTAGAAAAACAAGGAGAGTTCAGTTTAAGAGGAAGTATCTTAGATATTTACCCAATGACAGAATTAAAAGCAATTAGAGTAGACTTTTTTGATGATGAAGTAGATTCAATAAGGTATTTTGATGTTAATACTCAAAGATCTACTGTTCAAACAAAAAAATGTAATATTTACCCTGTTAACGAGTTTTTTTATTCAGATAAGGAACTAAACAATATAAAAATAAAGATTGAAGATATCATAAAAAACAAAGGATTAAGTGATAAATCAATCAATAGAATCAGTGAAGATTTATTTAATCTAGAAAACAGAACAGATACTGATAAACTATTAAGATATCTCACTTTTATGGATGATAGTCCTGAAACAATCATTGATTACATGAATAATCAAATAATTATATATTGGGACTATAAAAGAATAAAAGAAAACAACCAAGATATCTTAAGAGATATAACTGATTGGTATGACACAACAGATGATTATCCAAGTGTAGGATTTGATTTAATAAAGGATTTCAACTATGTATATAGTGGTAAATCGCTATACTTAGATGTTTTTGGAGATGGCAAAAGTTCAAAAGAAGTAATTAATATAAAAGCAAAAGAACCGGTTATTTACAACAATAATATTCATATGGCTATTAGTGATTTTATTAAGTACAATCGCTATACTACTGTAATTATAGCTTTCAACAAAATGAAATCACTTAAGAAATTTATTGAGTTAATAGATGAAAAAGTTGAATATCAAATTATTGGAGAAAAAGACAATATTCAAAATAAAAGGATTAACCTTATAGTGCAAAAAGAGGCAATTAATTTTGAGTTATTTAACATTAACACTATTGTTTTAACAGAGGATAACTTATTTAAGCAAAAAGAGTTGAAAAAGGCTAAATTTAAGTCCGTAATAGAAGACGCGAAGAAACTTTCTTCTATTGATGACCTAAAAAAAGGAGACTATGTCGTCCATTATGATCACGGAATAGGACGGTTTTTAGGTATTGAAACAATGACTTTAGGGGATAATACCAATGATTATATATTTATTAAGTATAGAGGGGATGATTCTTTATATATTCCTGTAGAAAACATAAAACTTATCCAAAAATTTATAGGAAGTGAGAGTTTAAATCCTAAATTAAATAAGTTAGGAAGCGCAGATTGGGCAAAAACAAAGCAAAGAGTAAGAAAAAGAATTAAAGACATTGCTGATAAACTAATAAAACTATATGCATCTAGAGAAGAAGCTCAAGGCTTTGCCTTTAGTGAAGATACAGATTTACAAGTAGATTTTGAAGCAGGATTTCCTTATCAAGAAACAGAAGACCAAGTTAAAGCTATAGAAGATGTAAAAAGAGATATGGAATCAACTATGCCAATGGATAGATTACTATGTGGAGATGTAGGTTATGGAAAAACCGAAGTTGCTTTGAGAGCAGCATTTAAAGCTGTTCTAGACAATAAACAGGTTGCTTATTTAGCTCCAACTACAGTGCTTACCCGTCAACATTATTACACATTTAAAGAAAGACTTGATGAACATGGTATTAGAGTTGAATTGTTAAATAGATTTATAACAAAATCAAAACAAAAGAAAATTCTTCACGATATAAGAATAGGGGCAGTAGATATTGTAATAGGAACTCATCGAATTTTGTCAAAAGATATGAAATTTGAGGATTTAGGACTACTTATTATTGATGAAGAACAAAGATTTGGAGTAGAACATAAAGAAAAAATTAAAGAAATAAAGATAAATATCGATGTTTTATCATTAAGTGCTACACCAATTCCAAGAACACTTCAAATGGCAATAATGGGAGTAAAAAGTATGAGTTTACTTGAATCTCCTCCAGCAAATAGATATCCCATTCAAACATACGTTTTAGAAAGAAACGATAATATAATTAGAGATGCCATAGAGCGGGAATTGGCTAGAAATGGCCAAATATTTTATTTATATAATAGAGTGGAAGATATCAACGTTGTAGCCAATAAAATTCAAAGATTAGTTCCAGGAGCTAGAATATGCTTCGCTCATGGAAAGATGAATAGAATTGAGTTAGAAAACGTAATTGGTTCATTTATTGATAAGAAATTTGATGTTTTAGTATCAACAACTATAATAGAAACAGGAATAGATATTCCTAATGCAAATACACTACTAATCCACGATTCAGATCGTTTAGGATTATCCCAACTCTATCAAATAAGAGGTAGAGTTGGTAGAAGCAATAGAATTGCATATGCGTATTTAATGTTTAATAAGTATAAACAACTCAATGAAGAAGCCGTTAAAAGACTAAAAGTTATTAAAGAGTTTACCGAATTGGGTAGTGGGTTTAAAATTGCTATAAGAGACCTTTCAATAAGAGGGGCAGGAGATATTTTAGGAACAGAACAATCAGGATTTATGGATAGTGTTGGTCTTGATTTATATTTAGATATGTTAAAAGATGAGATAGCTGTTCAAAGAGGTGAAAAAGATCCTGTTATAGAGGAAAAACAACAACCTATTAAACTAAGAGTAAATAAATATATTGATTCAAATTACATTGATAATGATTTTATAAAAATAGAAATGCACCGTAAAATAGCCAATATCAAGTCTAAAACTGATATCGAGTTCTTAATAGATGAATTTAATGATAGATTTGGATTGCCTTCCAAGGAAATAATACTTTATATGTATGAAAAACTATTTGAACATTTGGCTTCTTTAAAAGGTATAGAGAAAGTTAGAGAAACAAAAAATAGCGTAAGCTTCATTTTAACAAAAGAAAAATCACAAGATATTAACGGAGAATATCTATTTATGAAGGCGAATGATATAAGTAAATTTATTAGATTTACTTATCGATTAGATCGTTTAAACATTATTATAGATACAATAAAACTAGATAGACACTACTTATATTTTATAGTAGAGTTATTAGAAGCACTATAATATGGGGAAAGGCTGTAATTAGCCTTTTTTTATTAATGATGTTTTTTATAAATAAAGCCTTTTTTACATTGACATTTTAAAATTCTTCTAGTAAAATACAATTGGGAAATATCAAAAACGGCGCACCATAATAATAACGATTTATAGTGTACGCCATAAGTGTACCTAAATTGAGGTGCGCTTTTTATTTTGTTTAAGGAGGATATTATGGAATCTAATTATGACGTTATTGTTGTTGGAGCTGGACCTGCAGGAATTTTTACTTGTTATGAATTAATTGAGAAAAGCCCTAAATTAAAGGTTTTGTTGGTTGATAAAGGATTGGATATATTTGCTAGAAGATGTCCGATTTTAGAGAAAAAGATAGATAAATGCCCTGAAAACAGAGAAGGAGTTAGTGGATGCTATCCGAGTTGTTCTATAACAAGTGGATTTGGTGGTGCGGGAGCTTATTCTGATGGTAAATTTAATATTACTAGCGAATTTGGTGGATGGATGACTGATTATGTTGAAAAACAAGTTGTAGAAGAGCTAATCAACTATGTAGATAAAATCAATTTAAAACATGGAGCAACGGCCAAAACAACTGATCCTACTACAAGAAAAGTCAAAGAAATTGAACGAAGAGGATTAGCTTCGGGGATGAAACTTCTTCGTGCAAAGGTAAGACATTTAGGAACAGAAGAAAATTTAGAAATACTTAAAAGTATTTATAAATTTTTAGATAGTAAAATAGATATGAAATATAAGACAACTGTAACTGATTTTATAGTGGAAAATGGCTCTGTTAAAGGAATAAAATTAAATGGAGATAGTGCTTATTCTAACAAAGTTGTTGTTGTTCCAGGTAGAGATGGAGCAGAGTGGCTAACAAAAATGTGTAAGAAATATAGGATTCCAAGAACTGCTAATCATGTTGATATTGGAGTTAGAGTAGAAACGAATGATGAAATCATGGAAGAGATTAATGAACACTTGTATGAAGGGAAATTTATATTTCGTTCAAGCGTAGGTACCACAGTGAGAACATTTTGTTCTAACCCAAGCGGACACGTGGTTGTTGAAAATCATGGTGGAACAATGATTGTAAATGGACATTCATATCGTGATTTATCACGTGGTAGTAATAATACTAATTTTGCATTATTGGTTTCTCATCCTTTTAGTGAACCATTTAACCAGCCAAACGAATTTGCTAAGCAAGTTAGTAGATTAGCTAACATGTTAAGTAATGGAGGAATTATTGTACAAAAGTACGGAGATATAAAAAGAGGACGAAGAACAACATATAAGAGACTAAAAGAAGGGTTTGTTACTCCAACATTAAAAGAGGCTGTTCCGGGAGATTTAGGATTAGTACTACCGTATAATACAATGTTATCAATTATTGAAATGGTAGAAGCACTTGATAATATTACACCAGGAATAGCAAGTGATCATACATTGTTTTATGGTGTAGAATCAAAATTTTATAGTGCAAGACCACAAGTGAATGAATTTTTTGAATCACCAATAAATGGAATGTATTTTGGTGGAGATGGAGCTGGAATAACGCGTGGTTTAGCGCAAGCAGGAGCGAACGGAATTTGGATAGCTAGACACATAATTAACACATTATAGTAGAAAAACATTGGTAGAATTACTGTAGTTATGCGCAATGTGGAGCTAAAAAAACGGAAATGAATGAATATTTATACTTCTTAAGAATGTTTAGTGGTAGATTCAACAAAAAAACAACTTAATTCGTATAGCAACGAAACGGTGCTTATCCCTACATAAAGCCATTGTCTGCACACATGATTTTGATAGAGTAAGGTATATTATTTTTTGATATGAAATAAAATAATTGATAGCCAAAGAAGGTATATTGATTAACCTACATAGAGCTAGACACACAATAAAGATACTATAGGAGGAAATTATGAGTGGAGTTGTTGTAGTAGGTACACAATGGGGAGATGAAGGAAAAGGGAAAATAACTGATTTTCTAGCTGAAAAAGCAGATGTTGTAGTTAGATTTCAAGGTGGAAACAACGCAGGACACACAATTGTGTTTGAAAACAAGAAATTTGCTTTACACCTTATTCCCTCAGGAATCTTTAGGAAAGAGACTTTAAACATTTTAGGTAATGGGATGGTAATAAATCCCAAAGCTTTAATAGAAGAGCTAGAAATGTTAAATAATGCAGGAATTAAAGAGATTAATCTTGCGATTTCTGATAGAGCGCATCTTGTTTTGCCATATCATACTATTTTGGATAAATTATATGAGGATTTAAAAGAAGGAAAAAAAGTAGGAACTACCAACAAAGGAATAGGACCCGCTTATAGTGATAAAGCCTCTAGAATAGGTATTAGAATATGTGACTTTGTAGATTTGGATGTATTTTATAACAAGTTAAACGATAATATTACTTACTATAATAAAATATTTAAGTTGTTTGGTAAGTCAGAATTAAGAGTAAATGAAGTATTCAAGGAATATAAAGAATACTCTATAAGAATTAAAACTTATGTTAAAGATACTGGAATATTATTAAATAAAGAGCTTGACGAAGGCAAGAAAGTATTGTTTGAGGGAGCTCAAGGATCACTTCTTTGTTTAGACCATGGAACATATCCATACGTTACATCAAGTTCACCTACGGCTGCATCAGTTCCGCTAAACACAGGGATTTCCCCAATGTTTATTGATGAAGTTATAGGGGTTACAAAAGCATATTCCACTAGAGTTGGTGAAGGATACTTTGCTACTGAGTTTGAAGATGAAATTGCTAAAAGAATTAGAGATGTAGGGAATGAGTATGGAACAACAACAGGAAGACCGAGAAGAATTGGATGGATTGATACAGTAGTGTTAAGACATTCTAAGAGAGTTAGCGGTATAACCTCCTTAAGTATCATGTTGTTAGATGTATTAACAAATATAGATATATTGAAAATATGTGTTGCATATAAATTAGATGGAGAGATTATTGATTATATACCAGCAAGCATTAAAGATGTAGAGAAATGTATACCAATATATATTGAGTTACCAGGATGGGACGAAGATATAACAAAAACAACTAAATTTAGCGACTTACCATTAAATACACAAAGATATTTGAATAAAATTAATGAATTAACTGGAGTTGATTTAGGTATCTTTTCAGTAGGTCCTGACAGAACACAAACAATTGTATTAAAAGAAATGTACAAATAAAAAAGGATTATCAATCGATAATCCTTTTTTTATAGTGTTTTGTTTACTGCGGTAGCAACTGCAGTAGCATTTTTCATTAAAGCATCAAACTTTTTAGGTTTTAATGATTGAGCTCCATCGCTGAATGCTTTTTCAGGTTGATGGTGTACCTCGATAATTAATCCATCAGCTCCAGCTGCAATACTTGCTAAGGATAGACTTTGAACTAAATCCCACTTTCCAGCAGCATGTGAGGGATCAATTATAACTGGTAAATGGCTTACCTTCTTAACAATTGGAACTGTAGAAATATCTAAAGTATTTCTAGTATAAGGTTCAAATGTACGTATTCCACGCTCACATAAGATAACTTTGTCGTTACCTCCAGCCATTATATATTCTGCGCTCATTAACCATTCCTCTATTGTATTTGAGAAACCTCTTTTTAAGAGTATTGGCTTATCTAGTTTACCTAATTCCTTTAGTAAGGCGAAATTTTGCATGTTTCGAGCACCTATTTGAATAACATCAATATATTTTAAGAATTGTGGGATATGATCTTTATCCATTAGTTCTGAAACTACAGGCATATCATATTTCTTTCCAATATCATGAAGAATTTTAAGTCCTTCTAGTCCCATTCCTTGGTATGAATATGGAGATGTGCGTGGTTTATAAGCTCCACCCCTTAGTATTTTAGCTCCAGATTCCTTTACTGCTTTAGCAATGATATCAACTTGCTCATATGATTCAACACTACATGGGCCAGCCATTACAACAATCTCTTTTCCACCAATTTTAATTCCATTAACGTCAATAATAGTGTCTTCGTTTTTTATTTTACGGTTAACTTTCTTAAAAGGCTCTTGGATTCTAATAACACTATCAACACATTGGAAAGCATATAAACTTCTAATATCAAATCCCGCAGTATCCCCAACTACGCCATATACCTGATATGTTTCTCCAAAACTTGAGTGAACATCAAAGCCTAATTCTTTTAAATGAGCTAATAATTGATTAACATTTTCTTGATTTGCATCTCTTTTAATTTTAACGATCATTTCATACACCTTCTTTTAGTAAATACTTAATGCCCTCTTCATAACTCTTGAACCCTAATCCCATTATACAAGTAATACAAGCTTCTCGAATAACCGAAACCTTCCTAAATTCTTCTCTTTTATCTGTATTTGATAGATGAACTTCAACTACTGGTATTTGGATTGATTTAATAGCATCATATAATGCATAAGAATAATGGGTAAAGGCTCCAGCATTAAGGATTACACCATCAAACCTATCATTTCCATAGTGTAATAAATCAATTAATATACCCTCTAAATTAGATTGTTTTATGTCTAAAGTAACATTATATTGTGATTGAAGACTAAAAAGATAGTTCTCTAAGTCTTCATAAGTTTTTGTACCATATACTTCTGGTTCCCGAATTCCAATCATATTAAGATTTGGTCCGTTAAGAACTAAAATATTCATCTATTTTCGCCTCAATTCTACTAAAAGTCTTAGTTTCATCATAACTATCCTTAATAACAATGATATCTGCATATTTTTTGTATAAATTATAGCGTTCATTATATAATCTTTCGATATTAGATTTATCCTTTAATAAAGGCCTATTCTTAGGATTAAAAGTTTTCAATAAACTTAAAGGAACATCTAGAAATATTATTATACCATTTTGTTTCAAATAGTCTATATTTATTTCGCTTAATATTGTTCCACCACCAGTGGAAATCGCTTGGTTGCGCAGTTTTGAAATATTCTTTATTGTTGATGTTTCTAAGCTTCTAAAATAGGATTCACCATGGCTCTTGAAAATTGAATCAATAGTACAATCTTCATTAGTAGCGATTAACTTGTCAATATCAATTATTTTCTTGTTATAGTTTTTTGCTAAATAATTTGCAAAAAAGGATTTTCCACTCATTGGCATACCAATTAATACGAAATTATGACTTTTGATTAATATTGATTTATAGATTGTTGATGTAATATCCAAAGAATATTGTGTTTTATGAAATATTTCAGAAGATTTCACTGCTTGATGAACTAACATCATTAATCCATTGATATATTTTATTCGTTTCTTTCTAGCTTTTTGTAAAATGTTTGTTTCAAGTGGATTATATATTAAATCAATTACTGCTTCTAATCCTTTGAAGGAATCTAGATCAATATTTAGTGAATTCTCGTTGTTAGGGTACATACCAACAGGAGTTGCGTTAAATATTAGGTGAATATTTTGATTGTTTTTTAGAGTCGTATAAGGAACTTCATTTTCCTTTGGATTTCTAGCTGAAACAAGGATAAATTCGGTATTTAAGTCCTGACATAATACTTGGATAGTCCGACTAGTAGAGCCGTTTCCTAGTATTAAAACTCTTTTATTAGATAATGATATTTGATTATACTCTAATAAGTACTTAAGACCATCGTAATCAGTATTATATCCATGAATTTTACCGTTAATATTAACGATTGAGTTAACCGACTGAGTTCTTCTAGCTAATTCACTTAACTCATCACAGTATTTAATTACATCAGTTTTATAAGGGATAGTTATATTAAGCCCTTTAAAGTTCTTTTCTAGAAAAAAAGAATCTAATTTGTCTAATTCAATTAGATTGTATTCTTCATTATGTAGTTGTTCATGAATTTCTTTTGAATAACTATGCGCTAGTTTTTTGCCAATGAGTCCATACATAGTAACACTACTCTCTTTGAAGGAATTTACTTTCTTCCATAATTTTTTTATAAACTGTGTCAACCTGTGGGGAATGGCTATAATTAGAAGTCTTATCTAATATATAATCTTCCCTTTTTGTATCCAAAACACTAGTGTTGGATATGGATTTTACTTTTCCTACTTCAATAGATAAACTAAACCTTTTATCTAATAATGACATAATTTCATCGTCAATTTCGTTAATTAATATTCTCAATTCTTCTAGTTTGTCCATAAAATTCCCTCTTTTCTAATAATTAATTCTAATATTGCATAAGAAGTGATTGCATTTATTACATGAACTACTCTATGAACAATTGAGGGGTCATGTCTTCCTTTTAAATTGAGTTGAACTTCTTTCATTTCAGTTATATCGACAGTATTCTGAGTTTTTCCAATAGAAGCAGTTGGTTTAATAGCAACTTTGAAGGTAATTGGCATCCCATTTGAGATTCCACCTTGGATTCCACCAGAGTTATTGGTTTTCGTTTCGATTTTGTCGTTCTGGATATAAAAACTATCATTTGCTTCAGATCCATATAATTTAGTAATATCAAATCCCTTTCCAAATTCGATCCCTTTTATTGAAGGAATACTAAATAGTAGATGAGACAAGATACTTTCAATTGAATCAAAGAAAGGTTCACCATATCCAGGAGATAATCCAATAATCATTGTTTCAGTAGTACCACCGACACTATCTTTATCATTTTTAGCAGATAAGATAATATCTTCAAATACTTTTGATTTTAGATCATCTAATACAGGGAATTGGCTAGAATTAAGTGTTTCTAGTAACTCGATTGTTGGTTCAAAATCGCTAAACTCTTTATCCTTTGCATCTTTTATACTGGCAATGTGGGAACCAACTATAATCCCTTTTTTTGCTAGTAATTGTGCTGAAATAGCTCCTAAAATTACAATAGGGGCAGTTAAACGACCAGAGAAGTGGCCCCCACCCCTATAATCTTGAAAGTTATTATATTTTTCACGAGCAGTATAGTCTGCGTGTGAAGGTCTTAGGATATTTGGTGAATAATCAGAAGAATTAGTATCCTTATTTGGGATTAAGAAAGTTAAGGGAGCTCCCGTAGTTAAGCCGTTAAAATATCCGCTTACTATTTCAAAATTATCTTGTTCTTGTCTTGATGTTGAAAGAGCTGATTTAGGTCTTCTTTTTAAGAGAGAATCTCTTATTAAGTCTAAATCAAGGGCTATTCCTTGAGGAAAGTTATTAATTACTATCCCAATTGTTGATCCGTGTGATTCTCCAAATAAATTAATTTCAATTGCTTTTCCAAATGTACTCATATAATCACCTACAAATATTCTTTTATTTTTTCGATTTTTATTGGCTTAATGAAGCCATTTCCTATTTCATCAACCAAAATTATGTTTAACATACTCATTGAAGCTTTTTTATCAGTTTGAATAAATCCATATATTTTATCCTTATCATACTCATAAACATGAGGAAGATCATATTTTTGAAGCAATTTAACTAAATCAACGAAAAAATCATATTTTTTTGACATCAAAGTCATTCCAATTGATATAGATTCACCATGAAGTAGACTATAATTCGAATATTGTTCAATTGCATGCCCAATTGTATGCCCATAATTAAGTAATTGTCTCTCTTTGTTGTCAAATACGTCTTTAATTACTAGATTTCTTTTTATATTAATACATTTTTCAATATATAGTTCAATATTACTTAATACATTACCATCATAAAGGTCTTGAAAGAGCGATTTATCAGCAATCATTGCATATTTTATCATTTCTGCAATCCCGTTGTTAAATTCTCTTTGTGAAAGAGTTTTTAAGGTGTTTGGATCAATTAATACTAATTGAGGCTGATAGAATGTCCCAATAGCATTTTTCATGCTCTGTGAGTTAATACCAACTTTACCACCAATACTACTGTCAATTTGAGATAAGAGAGTAGTTGGAATTTGGATAAAATCAACACCCCTCATATATATACTAGCAATAAATCCTGCTAAGTCTCCTATAACCCCACCACCAAGAGCGATAACAAGGCATTTTCTAGTGATTTTTGAATCAATCATATCACTAATAATAGAATAAGCTATTTCCATTGATTTGGAAGTTTCTCCTTGGGGAACTTCAAATACAATTGGGTTGTTAATTTTCTCCCTTAGAGTATTCAAATATCTCTTTGGAATAAAATCATCAGTTATAATAACTATTTGACGATTTATATCAATATAATTGTCTATATTAGAAAGTAATCCTCTTTTTATGAGGACATCATAAGAATTATCTTTGATAGGCATATTAATTTTTATCATACTATCAATCCTTTGTATTTATTTTGTATTCTCCACCAAGTGATAAATAATCCTCATAAAAGCCGGGATATGACTTGGTTATTGCGTTTGCATTCGTTAGTATTACTTCATTTTTACATCTTAATGCAGCAATACTTACCATCATTGCTATACGGTGATCGTTATAAGAATCTACTGTGACTCCACCTTTTAACATCTGTTTACCGTTAACAATAATCTCGTTTTCTGTAGATTTTATGTCTGCACCAAGAAGTTTAAGAGTTGATACAGTTGATTTTACTCGATCTGATTCTTTTAATCTTAATCTTGCGATGTTTTTTATTATTGATTTTCCCTCACTTAGTGATGCAAGTAGAGTAATTATTGGTCCTAAATCTGGACAATCTGCAAGATCAATTATCGCTTCTTTAGTATTAGAGGATTCAGTAATATAGCCGTTTTCCATAAATATTACTTTGCCTTTCATCTGTTTAATTAAATCAATTATCACCTTGTCTCCTTGAAAAGATTCATGTGATAAATTATTAACCTTTACTAATCCTTTTAATACTCCACCAACCAAGTAGAAGGCAGCGTTTGAGAAATCTCCTTCAACTGTATAATTTGTTGGAGTATATGTTTGATTTCCTGGTATGAAATAGCCGTTCTTGATTTTTTGTATGGTAATTCCGAATTTATAAAGAATATTTATCGTAAGATTAATGTAACTTTCTGATTCAAGAGTACCATCTATATAAATTGATGAATCCTCTTTTAGGAGAGGTAACGAGAACATTAACCCACTGAAGAATTGTGAACTTACATTTCCTTTAATGTAATAGTCTCTAGCCTTTATTGAGCCATTTACCACTATCTTGTTATTCTTTACTTCAAAAAGATTGTTGTCTTCTTTGAATATTTTCGAGTATATCGATTGAGGTCTTTTTATTAAAGATTTTGCACCAGTAAATACTACTTTCTTATCTGATAAAGAAAGAAGAGGTATTAAGAATCTTAAAGTAGACCCAGATTCATTGCAATTCACTTCTTTAAATATATGTTTTATTTTGTTTACTCCATGAATTGTTATATTATTAGATTTTTTATCAAATTTTACACCTAGTAATGTTAGTGATTTAATTGTTGCTAATATGTCGTCTGAATAAACTATATTAGAAATGGTACTTTTACCTTTTGATAATGCTGCACATATTAATGCTCTATGACTTAGACTTTTAGATGGAGGAGCTTTTATTTTTCCGTTTAAACTTCTGGGAAACAGCGTTATATCTAGATTATTCATTATTTAATTTTCTTTCTTTTTTCTGTAGCAGATTGCATTAATTTCTTAAGTGAGTCTTTGTCACTTGTCTTAATGGCATCTTTTAATATATCTAATTCTTTTTCAAATTTATTGATATGTTTGAGTAAGAAATCTTTGTTTTTAATGAATAATTCAGCCCATAAGTCTTCATTAATCTGTGCAATTCTAGTTAAATCTTTGTAAGAGTCTCCAATAAACTTTGATGTATCATATCTTTCATCATCACTATTAACTAATGATAAAGCTATTGCATGAGTTAATTGTGATGTAAAAGCTATTATATTATCATGATCAACATCAGATATTTTTGAAACTGAGGAAAATCCCATTTGAGTAGCTAAAATTGTAATAACATTAATAGCTTCTTCTGTATTCCCTTTTGTTGGTGTAATTACGAAGTTAGCATTATGGAAAATGGCTTCATCAGAGTATTTTATACCAATCTTCTCTTTTCCTGCAACGGGATGAGTAAAAACAAATTCTACATCATCATTCATATAAACATCTAAAGCATCTATGATTTTTCTCTTTATTCCAACCACATCAGAAATAATTGCTCCACGTTTAAAATCATTAATATGTTTTTTAACAAATTGGATTGTATCATCCGGATACAAACAAAGGAAAACAACGTCAATTTCTTTCAAGACGTCTTTGGGATTAGTTTCACCTATATCAATTATGTTATGTTCTAAAGCATAATCAATGGATTGTTGGTTAATATCCATTCCATAAATTGTGTAACCATACTTTTTTAATCCCAGAGCATACGAGCCACCTATTAAGCCGAGTCCTACTATTCCAATATTCATATTTATCACCCAATTTTTAGTATGTATATATTATACTATAATAATAATATAATGGTAGCAAAAATTTTGTAAGCGTTTTACAACAATGTATTGCTTTTTTAGGGGTATTGTGGCAAAATCAATATAGTATGTATAAAAACAATTGGAGGTATTTATATGGAAAATGTAGATTTAAAAATTGCTCAAGACGCCAAGATGGAGAAGATAGTTGATATCGCTGCTAAATTGGGATTAAAAGAAGAAGATTTAGAACTTTATGGTAATTATAAAGCTAAAATTGATTTAGGAGTAATGAAGAAATTAGAAGATAATGAAAATGGGAAAGTAATACTAGTTACTGCGATTAATCCTACTCCAGCAGGAGAAGGAAAATCAACTACTACAGTTGGACTTGGACAAGCATTTAATAAAATAGGAGAAAATGCAATTATTGCTTTAAGAGAACCATCTTTTGGGCCAGTAATGGGTGTTAAAGGAGGAGCTGCTGGTGGTGGATATAGTCAGGTTGTTCCAATGGAAGATATTAATCTTCACTTTACGGGAGATATTCACGCAATAACCACTGCAAATAACGCAATAAGTGCAATTATTGATAATCATATTCACCAAGGAAATGTACTAAATATTGATCCAAGAAGAATAAGTTGGAAAAGAGCTGTGGATATGAATGATAGAGCTCTTAGAGATATAGTAATTGGTCTTGGTGGTATTGGAAACTCTTTACCAAGACAAGATGGATTTAATATTACTGTTGCTTCTGAAATCATGGCTGTATTATGCCTAGCAATGGATTTAAAAGATTTGAAAGTAAGAGTTAAAAAAATTGTTATTGGATACACATATGATAGAAAACCGATTACAGTTGGAGATTTAGGTGTTGAGGGAGCTGTAGCTTTAATATTAAAAGACGCTATTAAACCTAACTTAGTTCAAACACTTGAAAACACACCTGCATTAATACATGGTGGACCATTTGCTAATATCGCTCATGGATGTAATAGTATCATTGCAACTAATATGGGTAGAAAATTAGCTGATTATGTTATAACTGAAGCTGGATTTGGTGCTGATTTAGGTGCTGAAAAATTCTTAGATATTAAAACATTGCAAGCAGGGTTTGATCCTGCAGCTGTAATTATTGTAGCTACAATAAGAGCACTTAAAATGCATGGTGGAGTAAATAAAAAAGAATTAGGTGCAGAAAACGTTGAAGCTCTTATTCACGGGATTCCCAACCTAGAGAAACACATAGAATCTATTAAAGGATTTAAAGTTCCTTACGTTGTAGCAATTAACAGTTTTATAACTGATACTGAGGGTGAAACAAAAGCTTTAGAAGATTATTTAAAAGAAAATAATCATCCATACTCTTTAAGTGAAGTTTGGGAAAAAGGTGGAGAAGGCGCTGTTGATCTTGCACACAAAGTTATTCACGAAATTAATACTAAGCCTAATAACTTCGAAAGAATGTATAAAGAAGAAGATACTTTGAAGGAAAAAATTGAAAAAGTATGTACAAAAATCTATGGAGCTAAAAATGTAGAATTTACACATGCTGCTAGAATTCAACTTAGAAGATTCAGAAGACTTGGGTGGGACAACTTAGGTGTTTGTATGGCTAAAACTCAATATAGTTTAAGCGATAACCCTAAATTATTAGGTAGACCTGAAGGATTTACAATAACTGTTAAAGAATTAAGACCTTCAGTAGGAGCTGGATTTATCGTTGCCCTTACAGGAGATGTAATGACAATGCCAGGACTTCCAAAAGTACCATCAGCGCTAGCTATGGACGTTGATGACGAAGGAAACGCACAAGGATTATTCTAAAAAAGGACATTTGTCCTTTTTTTTACTTGTGTATTGTGTTTCACACAGTACTGTGTTATGATGGGTACGAGGTGGTATTATGAATGCGCAGTTTAAAAGAGGAATTGTTGAGCTTTGTGTTTTGTCTGAGTTGATAATGGAAGATATGTATGGATATAAAATTATCAATAATATTTCTAAAGACATAGATGTCAACGAGAATACTATATATCCTATATTAAGGAGATTAACTAAGGAAGGGCACTTCACTACCTACTTGGTTGAGTCTAATTTAGGAGCACCGAGAAAATACTATAAAGTAACTGAAAAAGGGTTTAATTATTATTTAGAACTAAGAGATGCATGGGACCAATTTATTGGTGGAGTGTACGAAATACTAAATAAAGGAGGAAGAAAGAATGAAGAAATTTTTGAAAGATTTGGAAAAAGAATTAAAAAAACTAAAGATTAATTCAAAAGACATAGAAGAAATACTTGAAGATCATAAGGAAATGATAGAAGCAGCAAAGAGTGAAGGTCTTAATGATGAGCAATTAGAGGAGAAATTTGGAAATCCTGTGAATGTAGCTAAAGATATCTTTGAAGACAATAATACACTTCCAAAAGAAGGATATAACTTCGAAGATATAGATTCTTGTGTTAAAGAGAATACTGCCGATTATACCCTAGTTAAGACATTTCCTATTGTTTCTGAAGAAATTACAATTGAGATTAGTCTAATTAGTGATGATTTGAGTTTGATAGAATATGATGGAGAAAGTATTCAGGTTTATGAAAAAGAAATTAAGGATATTAAAGAATATACAATTACTCTTGATGATAACCACTTTGAACTAAAGAAAGATAAGAATAAATTTAAGTTATTTTCAAGTTCGAGTAATGATGCTCGTTTCTTTGTATTAATTCCTAAAGGAGTAAAAATTAAGGATTTTGAATATAAAACAATTTCTGGTGATCTTGAATTAGATGGGATTACAGCTCTAAAGTTTAAACTAAAATCTACTAGTGGAGATGTAGAAACTACTAATTTAGATTTAGGTGAAACTAAATTTTCAACAATTAGCGGAGATATTGAAATCAACAATTTAAAAGCAAAATCGTTTGAGATGTCTTTAATTAGCGGAGATTTAGATATTAAAAAAGCTATAATTGAAGAAGATATGTATTTTAACTCTGTTAGTGGAGATGTGCAATTGTATGAAGTTGAGTGCAATAATGCGACCTTAAAGACCGTAAGTGGAGATTTAAACGGTAATGAATTTTATCCTAAAGAGGTAATACTTAAATCTATAAGCGGAGACATCAATATTGATAATAGAGATGTTCTTAAAGAAGTGAATATTATTGTTAAAAAGACTATTTCAGGAGAAATAAATATCAAGTAAATAATTCCACGTTTAATTACAAAGATGTTATAATATATAAAAGGAGTGATAATGTGGAACTATTAAAAAGATTCAAGGAAATGCAAATGAAGCAAAAAGCATATGGTTATGTACTTACTTTAGCAGGATGGGATTCTAATACTGAAGCTCCTCGTGGTGCATTTGCTAGAAGAGCTGAAATGTTAGGAGTTATAAGTGGAGAACTATTTCAACTGAACACTAGTAAAGAATATCAAGCTACAGTTAATGGCTTGTTTGAAGTATTAAGTGATCTTGATGATGTTACACAAAGAGAAATTAAGAAAGCAAAAAAAGCCCTAGACAAAATCATTAAAATTCCTATGGATGAATTCATTGAATATAACAAATTGATTCAGTTATCTCAAAAGGTTTGGGAAGATGCTAAAGAAAATAATGATTTTAAATCATTTAAAGGTAATTTAGAGAAAATTGTTGAATTTAATAAGAAGTTTATTGAATATTACGAAATTGACGATCACCCTTATAATATATTATTAGATGAATATGAAGATGGGATGTCAATGAAAGAATATGATGATTTCTTTAACACATTAAAAACAGATTTAGTCCCTTTTGTAAAAGAAGTTCTTAATAATGGAAAAGAGCTAAATGATGCTTTTATTACCGATTTTTATCCGAAAGAAAAACAAAAAGAATTTGCGGATTATTTAATTAACGTTTTAGCTTTTAATAGAGAAAACGGATTAATGAAAGAAAGTGTGCATCCATTTACTTGGAATACACATAGTACTGATGTAAGATTTACAACAAGATATCTCGAAGATTTCATGTTTTCATCAATCTTTGCAGCAATTCACGAATTAGGACATGCTACTTATGAACAACAAGTTGATCCTAAATGGGATAATACCAATCTAAACGGTGGAACATCAATGGGTATACATGAATCACAATCTAGATTCTATGAGAACATAATAGGTAGAAGTCTCGAGTTTTGGGAAGTACATTATCCTAAATTAGTAGAAATATTCCCTAAACAACTAGAAAAAGTTAGCTTAGATGATTTTTATAGAGGTGTTAATAAGGTAGAAGCTTCATTTATTAGAGTTGAAGCAGATGAACTAACATACTCTATGCATATCATGATAAGATATGAAATTGAAAGAATGATCTTCTCAAACGAGATTGAAGTTAAAGACTTACCAAAAATTTGGAATGAAAAAATGGTGGAATATCTTGGTATAGAGCCGAAAAATGATACTGAGGGTGTATTGCAAGATGTACATTGGAGTGTAGGAATGATGGGGTATTTCCCAACATATGCTCTTGGGAGTGCATACGCATCTCAATTCTACTATGCAATGAAAAAAGAAATAAATATTGAGAATTTGGTAAAAGAAAACAATATAAAAGCTATTAATAAATGGCTAAAAGACAAAATCCATAATTTTGGAGGAAGTAAAACGCCTAAAGAATTATTATTAGAAGTAACCGGTGAAGAATTTAATCCAAAATACTTTGTTAAATATTTAAAAGAAAAATATAGTAAGCTTTATCTATAAAAAATGGCATAACTAAAGGAAAAGATAATCAATTAATACTGATTATCTTTTTTCTATTCTCTATACCATAACTAGAAAAGTAGTGATATAATATATTAGAGGTGATTCAATGGAATATATAAATATAGAATTTAATGAATATGCCGATAAGCTTTTCGAACAGCTCCAAAAAGGAGTCTTCATGACAACTAAGAAACAAGATAAAGTTAATACAATGACTATTTCTTGGGGTGGAATTAGTTTTATATGGAATAAACCAGTATTTATTTCTTATGTAAGGTATACAAGAGATACATACCAAATGGTAGAAAATACAAATGAATTTACTATCAATATTCCTTTGAATAAAGACCTTAGAAAAGAATTAGGATTTTGTGGTTCGAAATCTGGTAGGGATTATGATAAAATTAAGGAGTGTAATTTTAATTTGCATGATTCAAGAGTTGTTAATACTCCAATTCTCGCAGATTGTGAAATGCATTACGAATGTAAAGTGATTTATAAGCAAGCTATGGAACCAGGCAATATACTAAACGAAGTTAAAGAGAGATTTTACTCAACAAATAACTTTCATGTAATATATTATGGAGAAATAGTAGATTCATACATAATAAAAGGAGAAAAATAATGGGAGAAATTATTAGTGGTAAAGAATTATCAAAAGAAGTTAGAGAAGAAGTTAGATTAGAAGTTGTAGAGTTAAAAGCTACTTATGGAACTGTTCCACATTTAGTAGTAATCCTTGTCGGAAACGACCCAGCTAGTGAGTCATATGTAAAAGCTAAGAAAAGAGCTTGTTTAAAGGCTGGAATGGAAAGTACTATTATTAGAAGAGAATCTGATATTACCGAAGAAGAACTGCTTACTATCATTAAGGATTTAAATGAAGATAAAGGAGTTCATGGAATATTAGTTCAATTACCTATTCCAAAACACATTAATGAAGATAAAGTAATTGATGCTATATCAATTGAAAAAGATGTTGATGGATTTCATCCATTAAATGTAGCTTATATGCATTTAGGTAGACCTGCAATTTTACCTGCAACTCCTAAGGGTATATTAACAATGTTAAAAAGCAAGAATATTGAATTAAAAGGAAAAGATGCTTTAATTATTGGTAGAAGTAATTTAGTAGGAAAGCCTGCAGCTATGCTATTAATGAAAGAACACGCTACTGTAACAATAGCACATTCAAGAACACAAAATCTTAAAGAAAAATGTTTGAAAGCAGACATTATTGTTGCTGCTGTTGGCAGAGCACATACAGTTACAAAAGATATGGTAAAAGAAGGCGCAGTAATAATTGATGTTGGAGTTAATAGAGTTGACGGTAAGCTTATTGGAGATTGTGATTTTGATGATCTTAAAGACATTGCTTCATTCATCACACCTGTACCTGGAGGAGTAGGACCAATGACAATCACATCACTACTTCAAAACACTATTGAATGTTTTAAAGGTATTGTAGGATAATGATTGAACGCTATCGTAGAGATATAATGTATAATTTATTTACCGAAGAAAACAAATTCAACGCATTTTTACTGGTTGAATTGTTTAGTTTGGAAGCATGGAATAAGTTAGGGAAAATACCTACGATTGATTTTAAAAAAATACAGGAAAACGCTAAATTTAGCGTAAAAAGAATAAAAGAGATTGAAGAAGAAACTAGACATGACATAGTTGCTTTTACTAGAAATATCAGTGAATATTTAGGTGAAGAGAAGAAATGGGTTCATTATGGATTAACTTCTACAGATGTAGTTGACACAGCTAATGGATATATTATAAAACAAGCAAACGAAATTTTATGGAAAGATTTAATTCAATTTCAAGATGTGTTAAGGAATCAAGCAATTAAATATAAAAATACACCGTGTATAGGAAGAACACATGGGGTTCATGCAGATATTACTTCTTTTGGTCTTAAATGGGCTTTATGGTATGATGAATTTAGTCGTCATTTACTTAGATTTAAACAAGTTAGAGAAGAAGTAGAAATTGGGAAGATTAGTGGAGCAGTTGGTAATTTTGCCAATACTCCACCTGAAGTACAAGATTATGTCTGTGAAAAGCTAGGCATTAATTCTGCAAAGATATCTACTCAAGTTTTACAAAGAGATAGACATGCTAACTATATGGCTGAAATTGCTTTAATTGGTACTTCAATGGAAAAAATAGCAACTGAGATTAGACATCTTCAAAGAACTGAAATAAGAGAAGTTGAAGAGTTTTTCAATAAAGGACAAAAAGGATCTAGTGCAATGCCTCATAAAAGAAATCCAATATCTTCTGAAAACATATCTGGAGTATCTAGAGTATTAAGAGGGTATATGGTAAGTTCTTATGAGAATATTCCTTTATGGCATGAAAGAGATATATCTCATTCTTCTGTAGAGAGAATAATTATACCTGATGCAATTATGTTATTAGATTATATGTTGAATAGATATAAAAAAGTACTAGAAAGCTTAACAGTATTTGAGGAAAGAATGTTACAAAATATATACTTAACAAACGGAGTAATCTTCTCTCAAAGAGTTCTTACAAAGCTGATAGATAAAGGGTTATCCCGTGAAGAAGCTTATGATAAAGTTCAATCATTAGCTATGATAAGTTTCAATAATAATATCAGTTTTAAAGGATTATTAAAAAAAGATAATATAATTATGAAATATATTACAGAAAATGAATTTGAAAAGTTATTTGAAGTAGAATATTTCTTAAAAAATGTTGATATAATATATAAAAGAGTTGGAATTTAAAATCAAACAATCTGTTTGGGGTTTAAATCCTTATGAAAG
>JAOZRX010000068.1 GCA_029939945.1 Candidatus Izemoplasma sp.
GCAGAATATCATATTACTCAAAAGGAGTTAAGTGAAATTACCGAGATACCCTTAAGAACTATTGAAAACTGGGAAAGCGGGAAACGTAAACCTAGTCCTTGGGTAGAAAAAATGATAATCGAAAATTTGAGAAATAGACCTAGTAATGAACGTGGAATAATAACTGATAAAAAAGGGTATTATATGGTTGATCAAATAAGAGATTTACTATTACCATTAACATTCGAATATGAAATAGATAAATTCATACTGTTTGGTTCTTATTCAAAAGGAATACAAGATGAAGGTAGTGATATTGATTTGGTTGTGGATGGTGCAATTAGAGGTTTAGACTTCTTTGGATTATTAGAAGATGTTACAAATCTTTTTGTAAAGTCTGTTGATTTGATTCATTTATCTCAAATAGAGAAAAACTCCCATACGTATCAAGAAGTTACGAAGGGGGTTGTACTTTATGATAAATCGAGATAAAAAAGCAATTGAACGTACAATATATCACATTGAAATGATTAAAGAGTATATGCAGTCTATCTTAACATTAGATGACTTCAATAATAATTCTATTGTACAAGATGCAGTTGTCTTTAATTTCTTACAAATAGGAGAAATAGCTAAGACTAGAATTAGCGATGAGATAAAGAAACAGTATTCTTCAGTACCGTGGAATAAACTATATGGATTTAGAAATCGCTTAGTTCATGACTATACAAGTATTGTGCTAAATGTAGTTTATGAAACAATTGTTGAGGACTTGGAAAGCCTCTACAATCAACTAAAATCAATACTATAAATATGAAAAGTTTGGTAGCGATATTTACTGGTGGAGACAGTCGCCTCAGTGAATGGTCGCGACTATGCTTCTGGGAGTATATTCTCCACCATTTCGCCCCGTATACCGAGAATTTAGTAGTTTCCCTTACTACTGCGATATTCTCGGTTTTTTGATATTTTAAAAGCATCGCTTTTTGAGCACTTTTCACCCCAAAATACCTCCAAAGTTTAGATATGATAAGTTTTATTATATCATGTCTACTTTAGAGGTATTATAATCATTTCGGTCTTTTTTTATAACACTGAAGATTCAATAAAATACAATTAAGTATTCCTATATCTAGCTAAAAACAGCACGATGATTTCATCTAATATTGGTTTTGTTGATTTCTTATTAAGACCTTCTGTAAAAAGTACAGGCCATGTAATTCCCCCTATAACTAAAGAATAAAACATTATTGCTGTAACTAGTAAATTATCAGTTTTAATCCTTTTGTCTTCTTTGGCTTCTTTAAGCCAATTAATTAATGCAATATGCATTGGAGGATATTTAGATACTATTCTTCTTTGAAATTCACGATCATTTAAAAAAGTTAAAGTTAGAAATCTTGATAACTCTAATTTTTTTCGAGAATCAATTAGACTTATTTCAGATTCAGCAAATGCAAGTAATTGCTCCTCTAACGATTTAGTTGAATCATATTTTATACTATTTAGTTTCTGGCTTTGTTCTAATAGTCCATCTACAATAACTTCAAATAAGTTTTCCTTACTTTGAAAGTGGTTATATACTGTTTTCTTTGAAATTCCTGCTTTCTCTGCTATCTTATCCATGCTCGCATGCTTATATCCCATACTAATAAAAACTTCTTCAGCCCCTTTGATAATTGCAGTTCTTTTTTTGCTTTTATCACGTTCTATAATTTTGGTCATATAATCAACTCCTAAGTATTTTATATTAAATACACTGATTAGTATAAATAAGTATTGACATTATTCAATTTACACTATATAGTATAATTAACAAACAATTAAATTTCAACACATTTCTAAAATTATTTTTTATGGAGGTATTAAAAAATGACTAAAATTAATAATAGGTTAGCTAAGTTTCTTGGAATTACTCTTTTCTTACAAGCTGTTACTTCATTAATAGGTGGATCAATATTTTTAGGACCATTTAAGAAGATTGAAATGACAGGTGAAGCTATGATAAGTATTAGTAATAGTGCGAACATAGCTTATATTAGTATCTTTTTACAAATGATAACTGCTATGGTAATCATTATGCTTGGAGTTGCAATGTATCAGGCAGCGAGTCACATAAACAAATCAATAGCATTGATTGCACTTAGCTTATATATATTTGAAGCAGCACTACTTGCAGTTAGCCAGATTTTTGTTTTCGGATTAGTTGAGACTAGTCATCTGTTCTTAACAAGTTCAAATGTTAATCTATTACACATAGGAGAGATACTGCTATCATGTAAAGAGTTTGCTGGACAAATGGCAATAATTCCATTTGGAGTTGGTGCAGTATTGTTTTACTTTCTATTATTGAAAGCAGAAATTATTCCAAAATGGTTAGCGTTATGGGGGATTATCACGGTGCCTTTTATATTAATTAGTGTACCATTAATTGCTTTTGGTGTAGCTATACCATTTATATTGCTTGTCCCATATGTCCCTTTTGAATTTTTTACTGGTATTTATATTTTAGTGAAATACAGAAATCGCAAGGAATGATATTCAAATATTAACAAGACGCAACCATCTATAGTTACAACGAGCCGTATCATATATAAAAAAATAACGAACTTTTTTAAAAGTTCGTTATTTATACTGTTTGACTAATTTCTTGTTGATTGAGTTGATATTTAACTTAGGGGTTTTCATCATTGTCGCCCAGGTTTTTAAGTGATTATAATCAGGGTGTTCTTTATCTGATAGTACTTCTAAAAAGTATAAATAACCACCGATTCCTCCTACATCTTCAGGAGGAGAATCATTTTTACCATCAATACATAATACTTTATTTACTCCTATTGGATTAGGATGAACGTTAATTAGCTTAAGCTTGTGAACCCAATAATCACCCATATCATAGATATATTCACATTTTCTATTTTCATTTAAAAATTCATCTATTCTTAAATTCTTTGTTAATTTATAAGGTCTATCATAAAACTCATTCTCTTTATCAAAATAAACAGTACTCATTTCATTCTTTTTATAAGTAATATATTGGTGTAAATGGTATCCTTTCCAACCATATAGTATTTGTATGATATTATGCAAATCACATAAAAGAATACGCTCAGAAATTAATACTCTACGAGATATCACAAATTCCTCTACATCTAGTTCTATAAGAATTTCAAACATTTTATAATCACCCATTGTATTACCTCCATCTATAATCCAAACTAATTATATCATGATAAATGATTATGATAAAGTCTGTATATTTTATATGTTATTATTATGACTTTGTTTTAGACAATAACGTTAGAATCTATAATGGAGTGATATCATGCCAAGAATAATACTAATAAAAAAATCACATACTATATGATCTCAATATTATAATTTATGACAGACATAGTGATTCCCTACTCTACGCATTTGGCGGTTTCCTTAAAAGGATCTATTCGGATTTTACATGCTTGGTTTTCGTCATAACACTATGTCTATCAGTAGTATAGTACATAGCAAACATTGTTTTTTCTCTTATTGAAGTGATAAAATATAGATAATACAAGAAAACATACAAGAAAACATACAAGATAGTTGATGTTTTCTTTTTCTTT
>JAOZRX010000144.1 GCA_029939945.1 Candidatus Izemoplasma sp.
ATTTCCCGAAAATTCAGTCGAAAAGATTGATGAAGTAATTAAAACACTTTATGAAAATGAACAGTTTTCTGGTGCTGTATTAGTTTCAGTTAAAGGTGAAGTCATTTACAAGAAAGCATTTGGATATGCAAATATCGAGGACAGTATTCCTAATACAGTTGATACAAAATTTAGAATAGCCTCATTTACAAAACCATTTACTTCAATGCTTATTCTCCAATTGGTTGAAGATGGATTAATTAGTTTAGATGGAAAACTTATTGAGTATTTGCCAAAGTTTACTGTTAAGGGCGGAGAGGAGATAACGATTCATCAACTATTAACACATAGAGCAGGTATAACTGGAGAATCAAGAATTCCAAATTTAATCGATATAGAAAAATTATATTATTCTCGTGATAATTTACTTGATTGTATAATGAAATATGAGCTTGTTAATAAGCCAGGAACAAACTATGAATACAGTAATTTTGGGTTTGCTCTTTTAGGATTAGTTATAGAAGAAGTTACAGGTAAATCCTATGATGAAGTTTTGAATGAAAAAATTTGCAAACAGGCAGGAATGAAAAATACTCTTTCCGATGTTACAGCCCAAACAATTGAAAAAAGAGCTATTGGTTATACATATAATTATTTTTCAGGACTGGAAAGTTCATCCTTTTTAGATATGTCTTTCTGCTTAGGTTCGGGTCAATTATTATCAACAGTAGAAGACCTGTATTTATTCGATAAAGCTTTGTATTCCAATAAACTTATATCCGAGAAATCCCGAGATTATTTTTACAGCGTATCTGGCTGGAGAATTGTTAAATACCCTTATGGAAGCGGGGATAAAGGAATTTTATCGAATAATTTAGAAGGAAGTATTAATGGTTTTCAAAGCCACACTCAACGAATTGAAAAGGACAGTGTTTTGATTGTTGCCTTTCGAAATGTGAAAGAGGCTGTTTATGAAAATGAGATAGTGATTAAATGGCCAAATGCAATTGCTTCACCCATAATTTCAATACTATATG
>JAOZRX010000013.1 GCA_029939945.1 Candidatus Izemoplasma sp.
ATAAGCAATTTCTTTCTATTTAGTTATTATGATATAATAACGCTAAAGATTACCATGCTTTTAACTGACAAAATCAAGTTTAAAAGGAGATAAAAATGAAGACACTTATTAAAAATGCAAAGGCAATAATTACAATGAATGATAATAATGATGTTTTATATAATCAAAACATATTAATTGAAGATAACCGTATTGTATATATTGGAGATAAAGAAGATGATGCTGATAAGATTATTGACGCATCATCAATGTATGTTTATCCAGGATTAATTAATACACATCATCATTTATATCAAACATTCACAAGAAATCTTCCAGAAGTGCAAAACATGGAGTTATTTCCTTGGTTAAAATATTTATACGAAATATGGAAAAACTTAGATGATGAAGTAATATATTTAAGCTCACTTGTTGGAATGGGTGAATTAGTTAAATATGGATGTACAACAGTATTTGATCATCATTATGTTTTTAGAAGTGATATTGAATGTGATTTTATTGATGTTCAAATGAAAGCTGCTAAAGAAATAGGTGTAAGATTTCATGCATCACGAGGGAGTATGTCATTAGGAGTGGATGACGGTGGATTACCTCCAATGTCAGTTGTAGAATCATTAGATGAAATTATAAAAGATAGTGAGAGGGTAATTAAGAAATATCACGATACTAGTAAATACTCGATGAATCAAATTGTACTAGCTCCTTGCTCACCTTTTAGTGTGAGTGATGAACTTATGATTCAAAGTGCAGTTTTAGCTAGAAAATATGGAGTTAAACTTCATACTCACCTAGGAGAAACTCTAGATGAAGAAAAATACTGTTTAGAAACAGCAAAAAATAGACCTCTTGCTCATATGGAAAGTTTAGGGTGGGTTGGAGAAGATGTCTTTTTTGCTCATGGTATACATTTTAATGATGATGAATTAGAATTACTTGCAAAAACTAAAACAGGAATAGCTCATTGTCCTATTTCAAATCAAAAATTATCAAGTGGAATAGCGAGAATTAGCGAAATGGTTAAAAAAGATATTCCTGTAGGTCTTGCAGTAGACGGTTCAGCATCCAATGATGGATCAAATTTACTAGCAGAGCTAAGAGCTGGATATCTACTTCAAAGATTAAAATATAGTAACAATTCAATTACTCCAAAAGAAATGTTGGAAATTGCAACTAAAGGTGGAGCTAGGTTACTAGGAAGAAATGATATTGGTTATTTAGATGTTAATATGGCTGCTGATATGTTTATGATAGATATAGATAGATTACAATATGTAGGAACAAATAAGGACCCAATAGCGTTACTTGCAACTGTTGGAGTAAATCATCCAGTTGATTACACTATAATTAATGGTAAAGTAGTAGTTGAAAATGGGAAAATCTTAATAATTGATGAATTAAATATAGTAAAAAAGGCTAATATTAAGTTCGAAAAATTTATTAAATTATAGTTGATAATTAAATATAACAATTTAAATGGTTGTATGTTATAATATAATAATGAAAGATAAAATAAAGGAGTGTTAGCATGAAAATAGAACAAAGAATTAATCCTTTAAAAGAAGTCAGGAAACAAAAGTTTCTTCCTGGAATTTTTTATGGAAAAGGAATTGAATCTGTACCTGTTCAAGTGAACTATCAAGAATTCATTAAAGCTTATCAAAAATATAGAACTAATATGACGTTTAGTATTAATCTTAATAATGAGGAACATATAGTTTATATTAAAGAAGTACAAGTTTCAGTTGATAATTATTTATTACTTACTCATTTTGATTTACTTAAAGTATCAAGCACAGACACAATTGTGTCTAAAATGCCTCTTGTATTCCATAATAAAGATGAGGCTTCTAAAGGTGGATTCATATTAAATATTAACCTTTACGAAATTGAAGTGGAATATTTAGTTGGTCATGGTGTTTCAAATATCGAAGTAGACTTAAAAGACTTAACTCTTGAAACTGCGTTTTATGTAAAAGACGTAGTAATTTCAGAAGGAATTACATTACTTGAAAATCCTGATGAAGTAGTTGCTAGTTTATCACGTCCTGCTTTAGAAGTAGAAGAAACAACTGATGAAGATTTAGAAGTTATTGAACAAGATGAAGAAGAAGCAGTAGACGAAGAAAACTAATAATAAAAAAGTGGTAATCGAATAATCAATTGCCACTATTTTTATTGGTTATTATTGTGAGAGACAAAGTAGTGTTTCACATATTTTTGTACTAGATATTAATAATTTAGTTTTTTTAGATAAAAACTTAGTCATTAAATTAACCAACTGTTATAATGAAGTGAAGAAATACAAAATTAATAGATTTATTAGGAGGAGATTTATCAATGAAGCAATATGACATTGAGCACTTACGTACCGTTGCAGTAGTAGGAACACCTGGTTCTGGGAAAACTTCTTTTATGGAATCAGTGTTATTTGTTACTGAGACTAAATCAAAGAAAGGAATTGTAGAAGATAAAAATACAACTTCTGACTTTCTTGTAGAGGAAAAAAAGCATTTAACATCGATATCTACTAGTTTAATTCCTGTAGAATATGATGGATTCAAATTCAACTTTTTAGATACTCCAGGTAATAGAGAACTTATTAGTGATGTACACCAAGCACTTTCAGTAGTTAAAGGTGCTATTGTTATGATTGATGGAAGTAAAGGAATTGATATCGGTGCTGAACTAGTTTTAGACGATGTTATTGAAAGAAATATTCCAACAATTATTTTTGTTAACAAGATGGATAAAGAAAATATCAAATTTGATGGATTATTAGAAAAACTTCAAAAATTACTTGAAAACAAAGCTGTACCATTTTTATGGCCAGTTGTTGAAGGTAATGACTTCAAAGGGTATATTAATTTAATTGATATGAAAGCAATCGTATTAGAAGGTGGGAAAATAGTTGAAAAACCAATTCCTGAGGATTTAGAAGATACAGTTGCTGATTTAAGGGACAAAATTGTAGAAGCAGTAGCTATGACTTCTGAAGATTTATTAGATAAATATTTTTCAGGTGAAGAACTAACATATGAAGAAATATGTGTTGGATTACGTAAAGGTGTTATATCTGGTGAATTAAAACCTGTTGTTATAGGTTCTGTTATAAAAGATATTGGAGTAAGAGATTTACTTGAAATGGTTGGTAAATTTATGCCTGCACCAAATGATCTTAAGCCTAAGAAAGGGAAAGAACCACAATCAGGAGAAGTAATAGAAAGAGATACAAAAGTTGATGAACCTTTCTCAGCATATGTATTTAAAACTATTGTCGATCCATTTATTGGTTCAATTAATTTTATTAAAGTATATTCAGGCTCTTTAAAAAGTGGAGAAAAAGTATTAGTAGCCAATAGTAATAAAACTGTTAAAATTGGAACTATTTCTCTATTAAGAGGAAAAGAACAACTTGATATTGATGAACTTCGCGCAGGTGATGTAGGTGTTGTTATTAAGATAGATGAAATGTATACAGGTTGTACAATTTGTGATATAAAACATCCAATTGTGTTAGATGGACCTGATATTCCAACTGCAACGATATATGTTGCAATTCATCCAAAAAATAAAAAAGATGAAGATAAAATTTCAACAGCTCTTCACAGATTAATTCTAGAAGACCCTTCATTTGAATATAAACGTAATCGTGAAACTGCTCAACTATTAGTTGGGGGACAAGGTATGACTCATATTAAATATACTTTAGAGAAACTTAAAAACATGTTTAATGTTGATGTTGAAATGTTAGAACAAAAAATTGTTTACCGTGAAAGTATTAAGAGAAAAGCAGATGCTGAAGGACGACATAAAAAGCAATCTGGTGGATCTGGACAGTTTGGTGTTGTTAAGATGCGTTTCGAACCAATTAATCCTAATGAATCAGAATTTGAATTTGCAGAAGAGATTCATGGTGGAAGTGTGCCTAGAGGATATTTCCCTGCAGTAGAAAAGGGATTAATAGATACATTCCAAAGTGGTCCACTTGCTGGATTCCCAGTAATTGGAGTTAAAGCTATTTTATATGATGGATCTTATCACGCTGTAGACTCTAATGAAATTTCGTTCAAATTAGCAGCTGCATTAGCATTTAAGAATGCATGTAAAGATGCTAAACCAATAATATTAGAGCCAATCATGAATATTGAAATTATTATAAAAGATGCATATGTTGGGGATGTAATGGGAGATATTAATAAAAGACGTGGACGTGTTTTAGGAATGGATCCTCTACCTGGTGGGAAACAAAAAATTATTGGTGAAGTACCAGAAGATGAAATTATTAGCTATACAATTGATCTAATGGCTATGACACAAGGTACTGGAGTATTTAAACGTGAGTTTGGACGCTATGAAGAAGTGCCTGAGTATTTAGTAGATAAAATTATTAATTCATTAAAAGAAGACTAAGAAATATTATATATAAATAAAACTGCATCAACATAATCAATATAGGAAACTATAATAGATTTGATGCAGTTTTTGTTTGGTATATATGGTAAATTTCTGAAAATTAATTGTGTCAATATATCACTAAGTGTATAATAAAAATTAGTAGAGGTGATTATTATGAAAAGACTAAAAGCTAAATTACTAAAAGCAAGAAGTATGATAAGCATAAGAACTTACAAAAGACCAATGCTATTCGTTATTCTTATGATGATTATTATTAACTTGTTGATATTATGTGTAGCAGCAGTAATAGCCTTATTTGTTGATGACTCTTTTGATAATTTTATTGATTCATTTGTAAATGGAAGTCTAAAGTGGATGTTAACTCCAAATGCAATATTAACAGTTGAAAATCCACAAATGATGTTTCTTGCAGTTATTGTCTTAATAACTGGATTGATTCTTTTTACTGGAACGATAATTGCTTTGACTACAAACATGATAAAAGAGTATTTTCAAAAGAAAAAGAGTGGCTCTGGTAAAATATATTTAAGTAATCATATTGTTATCTTAAATTGGAATAACAAAGTTCCTGAACTTGTTTCAGATTTACTTCACGTGGAAGATGGTGAAATCACTGTTGTTATTTTAGCAGATATTGATAAATCTTATGCTGAAAAACAAATTATGAATTCTATTAATAAAAATGGTGCAAAAGATAACTCTTTAATGAAATTAAATGTACTAGTAAAAAATGGGGATCCACTTCTTACAAGTGATTTAATGGATATTTCTATTGAAGAAGCAATCACAGTAATCATAATGAATAAAGGAACATACGAAAATATTACAAAAGATATGTCTAAAAGCGATTTAAACATAATTAAGACAGTGTTGAATATTGGGCGTATAGATTTTAAAAATGCACCTCCAATAGTCGCTGAAATTAAACGAATTGAAACGAAAGAAAAAATAGAGACAATGGCACGAGTAGTTGAAACATTGAAGCCACATACATTATTACCAATCTGTTTTGATAGACGACTTGGACAAATCATTGCTCAAACAATTATCCATACTTATATGGAAGATGTCTACTTATCTTTATTCTCTTTTGAAGGTTCTGAGGTTTATCGATTAAAAGATACTAGTTTTAGTGTATGTCTAGAGAAATATTCTGATTCCGTACCATTAGCTAGAAATGGTAAAGATTTATTTGTTTTATCTTTAAATGATAAAGTAAAAGAAAGAATGAGTGAAGTAGAATTAGATATCAGAAAAATAAAGACAAAACACTATAAAGAGGCTACGAATCTAGAAGTTTATATTATTGGTAAAAACAATAAACTCGATTTTATATTATCAGCTTTTTATGAATATGAGAAACTATACAAAACTGACTTTAAAGCACATTGGATTGAAGAAGATGAACTAAATCGCTTTGTAGAGAAAATCAATCAATCTACTAAACCAATTACAATAGTACTTTTGAGCGATGAAGCTCAAGTTAATGATAGTTTAGATGCTAACGTAATTGATAATTTAATCTATCTCGAGGGTCATTTGAAACGAAAGGATATTAATATTATCGTTGAACTCTTTGATCCGAAAAACGACGAAATTATTAGGGATTTCAATATTAATAATACAATAATATCTAATAAAATTATATCGCTATTACTAAGCAAACTAGCCCTATACGATGATACTGCTAGTTTCTATGAGAATCTTCTAACTCTGAAAATAAATGAAGATGAAGAAGATGACCAAGAAGTAATAATTAGAGCTTCATCGAACATGTTTGATGAAACTTTTCCAATTACATTTGCAAATAAGAAATCTCTAATTGTATCTATCTATCAAGCATTTGAAGAAAAGATAATTCCTTTTGGATATTTTAGAGAAGGAATACTTCATATCTTTTCAGAAAAGCTTCATAATGATGAGAGAATAACTATTGAATCTGCTGATTTACTGGTTTTGATGAAACTCTAAATGTATTGTACTAATGAAACGATTTATTGAAGAAAAATATACTATGCTTGGTTAGGGTATTTTAAAGATGAATCATATTGTCTATCTATAATTGCTGTATATATTATAAGTCTTGATTGAGTTGCTTTTAAAAGGTACACATTAATTGCTGATGTATACCTTTTTTTATTATAAGAATTAAAGAATCAGATATTATATTTAATAATTTATCAAATAATGATATAATTTAAAGAGTAGATAATTGCTTTTTATAATAAAAAAATACAGTTAAACAATGTTGGAGGTGTTATTATGAAATTGAAAAAAATACTCAAAGAAAATCTAACTTTTTCAGCAATTTTATTATTCACTTCACTTTTATGGATTTTTTCATTTTCTTTGTTTCTAATAACTAACAATAACACCAGAAATGAATTAGTAGAAATAGAGAGTCTTAGGGCTCATGAACATTACGAGAGTGTTCTAAATGATATATTTATGAAACTTGATAATATTGAAGTTTTTACTGAAACAGTTGGAGTTGATGATTTAAATCATGTTAGATTTGACGAATTTGTGGAAAATAGTGATTTTAGTAATATTGGATTTATTAGTTTGTCGATTGCTCCAAATGGAATAATGGAATATTATTATTCTCCATATTTTGACACTGATTTAATTGGACTTGACTTAGTAAACGACGATAGAACTCATGTTAGAGAATCTGTTGCTTATGCAATCGAGAACGATGTAGTAGTAATAAATGGTCCATTTATTCTTTTACAAGGAGGAAACGGACTAGTATTTAGAAAAGCAATTTATGAAGATGATGATTTTGTAGCAATCATTAATCTTGTTATTGAATATGATAACCTTAATACTCTTTTTGATATTTCTAAATCGAGTGTAGTAGATGTTGGTATTTATAATACTGATAATAAACTTTTATTTGGTGAGTTGGAATATCAAGAAAATCTAGCTAGTTTAGACACAATGGATATTGAAGATGTTGATTGGCAAATAGGCATAGATGTTTCCTGGAATTTCTTTCTAACTGGATTAATTACAAATATAATAATAATTCTATTAGCTATAGTTCTATATGTTTTAGCCGTAACTTATGGAATAAAAGCCTATCGAAGAAATAGAATTTTATTATCCACTCAAAGCGATTTAATTTATTTTGATAATTTGACTTCACTTCCTAATAGAAGACTTTTAATTAAAGATGTTAATTCAATTATAATAAATAATCAACCATTTTATCTTTGTTTTGGTGATTTGGATAACTTTAAGAACTTAAATGATATATTAGGGCATTCTATTGGTGATGAATACTTAAGAGAAATATCAGATAGATTCCATAAAATGACAAGTGGAATGTTAACTATTTATCGTTGGGGTGGAGATGAATTCATCTTCTTAATTAAAACCCATCATAAAGAAACAACTATTGAGATTATTGAAAGTATTTACGAAGTATTTAAGAAACCTATCACTCTAGGTGAAATTGATTATACTGTTTCAATGAGTATTGGAGTAGTAAGTTTTCCTACTCATGGAACAACGATAGATGATTTAATTAAAAGAGCTGATATTGTAATGTACGATATTAAATCTCAACAAAAAAATAATTACGGATTTTTTGAAGACAAGTATCTTGACAATCTTCAAAGAGAAGTTGATTTTGAGAATAAAGTTAACTCATATTCATTAAATGATTTCGAAGTATTTTTACAACCTGTGATAAAAGTATCTAATGAAAAGATTTACGGGTTTGAAGGCTTAATCAGGCTGTTTGATAATGAAGGTAAATTAGTTAACACACAGGAAATAATTAAAGTTTACGAGCGAAAAGGAGATATACCTAAGTTAGATAAATTTGTTTTTGAAGAAGTGTGTAAATATTATGTAATATTACGAGAAAAATATAATAGAAGATATTCATTTTCATTTAATATTTCCCCAATAACTTTATCGAAAGATTTTATCGATTTTGTTAGAGAAATGATTCAAAAATATGGAATAAATCCAAAATATTTTGTAATGGAAATAATAGAAACAATTGGGTTTAAAGATTTAGATGAATCACTAAGATTATTAAATGAAATAAGAGCATTAGGTATGAGAATTGCAATGGACGATTTCGGAATGGGATATTCTAGTTTAAGCTATATAACGAGACTTCCATTAAGTGTAATAAAAATAGACCGAGATTTTGTTCACAATTTTCAAATAAATGAATTTGATAAAATGCTTATTTTAACAATTAGAGATATAAGTAAGTCATTAAATATTGAAATTATTGTTGAAGGTATAGAAACATTTGAACAATTAGAATTTATTAAGGAAATTGGCGCACATTATTATCAGGGATATTTGCATAGTAAGCCAATGAGATTAGAAAAATTATTGGAATTATTAGATAAATGCAAATAGATTGAATGTTATCAAAAAACATCAAAATTAAAAGCACCTTCAATATCTAAAATTGTAGGTGTTTTTGATGCATGTAAAAATTATTATTGTTAGTTTATTAATTTAGAACCTAATCTTTATGACTAATTCTTATTTCATAGTATAATAAACTTAAGGATGTGATTATATGAAAAAATTTAATTATGGAAAAGCAATTTGCTATTCTGGATTTAGAGAAGGGCAGAGCCCAATTACAAAACAATATCCAAGCTATGAAAACATTTTAGAAGATTTACTTATTTTAGATAGTAAGTGGGACTACATAAGACTGTATGATCCATCCGTTCATGCCGAAACTGTTTTAAAAGTAATTTCTGAAAATAATATCAATCTCCAAGTAATGCTTGGTGTTGACTTAAGAGGAGAAGAAAGTAATCCTAATTGTGCTTGGGGTGGAGATTATACTAAGGATCAAATCAAGCAACATATAATTATAAATAAAAATAGTATAGCTAAAGCCATCAATCTAGCCAAGAAATATTCTGAGATTATATTTTCTGTATCTGCAGGGAATGAAAGTGTTCCCGAATGGAATGAAAATTTAGTTAGTCCAGAAAAAGTATTAGAATATGTCAAAGAGTTAAAAAGAAATATTGTTCAACCAGTTACATATTGTGATGGATATCATTATTGGAATACAATACTAAAAGAAGTGGCTAAAGAAGTTGATTTTCTAAGTATACATACTTATCCTGCCTGGGAAGGATACAAAATAGAAGATGCATTCAAAAAGTCTATTGAAAGCTATAATAGTGTTCTAAATAAGTATCCTCAAAAGGAATGCATAATTACTGAAGCAGGGTGGCCATCGATGAGTGATGGGAATAGAATGGTAAAAGAAAACGTTGGTGAAAACTACCAACAAAAATACTTTAAAGAGATGCACCAATGGAGTGAAAAAAATGATATACTACTATTCTTTTTTGAAGCATTTGATGAACCATGGAAAGGTGGATCAAATGCAGATGAACCAGAAAAACATTGGGGAATATTCACTGTTGATAGAATACCTAAAAAGGCTGCGAAGTAAGAGTAAGAAGAAATTAATATTTGCATATAAGGTATTGAAATAGTACTATGATTATATGATGTTTTTGAAAATCAAATCAAATATTTATCATCTTAGGAGGAATTATGGATCAAAGCAAAAAAATAAAAGCTATTAAAACTGGATTATTTGCATTTTATTATTTAACATTTTTTATTCCTGTTTATTCTACAGTAGTTTGGGGGAGCACATTAACTGCATCTGTAAGCGAATTAAATTGGGGTACATTTTTCACTGTATTTTTCTTAGTTGTTTTTGCAGTTACAATTTTTGTTATGTATTATAAAGAAAGACTTTTAAAACCTGCTTATATTACAACGTTAGTATTTATTGGGTTATTACTATTCTTACTAGTTGTTGGAAAAGATGTTAGTACATTTAAAATAGCATTCTACTTTCAAATTCTAATTTATGGATTATTAATTTACGCAATGATTGCAGAAGAGAAAACTGTGAAAATGTATGACTTTGTTGCAGCAAAGATAAAAGTATTAATTAAAAAGATAGAGAAAATGATTTCATCAAATGAAAATCTTGCTGAAGAAACTACTAAGATTAAAGAAAAAGAAGAAGAATAAACTAAAATAATTATTGTAAATTTTTATATTTTAAAGTTATCAAAAAAAAGTTTATCTATTTCAATGATATGGCCAACAAAAACCATTTGGTGGGCTTTATTAGATGGATAAACTTTTAATATTCACTTTTTTAAAAGAATATATGAATAATTGACTGAATATACAAAGTAAAAACGCTTACTTTCACCTTGCAAAATATACTTCTAATTGATATAATACTATAGTAATTTAATAAAATATTTCCTTAACAATCATACTAAGTATTGTATTTGAGGGTTAGCATTTGAAACATGTAAGCCTTTTTCTTTGAAAAATATTGGTTATTAATTGTAATATTTTATTTTTTAAATTTTTTCATTGTATAATAAGTAAAATGGATAATAAGGAAAGGAAGTTAGAATATGAAGAAGTATATTGTTTTATTATTGGCTGTAATTAGTTTAGTTCTTACAGCATGCAGTCCTAGTGAATTTACTGTTACCTTCAATAGTGATGGAGGTACTAGTGTAAGTAATCAAACAATTGTGGATGGCTCTACAATTGAAGAACCTAGCGTACCAACAAAGGAAGGATTCGATTTTTTATATTGGTATTCAGATGATAACACTACAGAGTTTGATTTTGATACTGAAATTAGTAGTGATATTGAATTAAATGCATTGTGGGATGAAATATTAATCTTCACAGTTGATTTTGATTCAATGGGAGGAACTGAAGTTTCTGTACAAAATATTGTAGAAGGTGAAGTTGCTACAGAACCTGATTTACCAATCAAAGCTGAATTTAATTTTGTATATTGGTATACAGATGATATTAATGTAGCTTTCGATTTTGATACAGAGATTAATAGCGACACTGAATTAACTGCACTATGGAGTGCAAAAGATGTTTATACTGTAACATTTGATGTAATAGGAGGGACTGAAACAGTTTCTCAAGCCGTTATTGATGGTAATGTTGCAACAGATCCAGGAGAAATAGAAAAATATGGATTTATCTTTATGTATTGGTATGCAACAGATGATACCACTGCATATGATTTTACTACAGCTATTACAGATGATATTACGTTATCTGCTTTATGGGTAGAAAAAGAAATCTTCACTGTTACATTTGATTCAACAATAGGAAGTGTTATTGATAGTGTTGAATTATACGTAGATGAAGCTGTGGAGTTACCTACTGAACCTGTAGCAGGTACAAAAAACTTTGTATATTGGTATCTTGACAGTGAATCTGTTGAGTTTGATTTTAGTACTCCAATTACAAGTGATATTACTTTAACTGCAAAATGGTCAGACAAAGATTTGTTTGATATAACATTTGATTCAAATGGTGGAGAAGATATTGATGCACAAGTTGTTATGGACGGATATTTAGCATCTGTGCCTGTGTCACCTTCTATCTTTGCATATGAGTTTGTAAGATGGTATGAGACTGATGACTCAGTTCCGTTTGATTTTACATCTCCGATAACTGAAGATGTTGTTTTAACTGCATTTTATACTTTATTACCAGTTTATGCTGTTAGCTTTGATACTTTAGGTGGATCTGTCATCGATTCACAAAATATCATAGAAGATGAATCAATTATTGAACCAGTAGATCCTACAAGAGAAGGATATCGTTTTATGTATTGGTATGAAACAGATAACACCATTCCTTATGATGTGGAAAGTGTTATTACTGGAGATACAACTTTAACTGCAAAATGGGAGATATTATATACTCTCGTATTTGATTCTGATGGTGGAGATGAAGTAGAAACTCAAAGTTTATTAACATCTGAAGTTACAATTGAACCCGAAGTGCCTACCAAGTATGGAAGACGATTTATTAGATGGTATGTTACTGATTCGGAAACAGCTTTTGTATTTGGAGATACATTAACTGAAAATGTAACTGTTACAGCTTTATGGCAAACTGTATTTACTGTTAAATTTTATAGTTTAGGTGTTGAATACGATTTACAAATTATTGATGATGGTGATTTAGTTATTATTCCAGATGAACCATCAAAAGCAGATCATGTCTTTAAATATTGGTATACTACAGATTCTGAGACACCATTTGATTTTAATACACCTATTACATATAACCTTAATATACGAGCAAGATGGGAAACACCAACTGAAAGACTAATTATGGCTGATATGGATGCATATGCAGAATCATTAGTAGGTCTTGATAATTTATTGCCAACTCCTGCTAGAGGAAGTGTGAATTTATCAACTTTACGTTATTATTCTGAAAGTCTTTATATTTCTGATGGTGGTGTAATATTGTCATTACCTGAAGATGTTCCTGAAGGGACTACAGGTACTTGGAAATTAAAATTTACTTTAGACGGTGAGAGTTATTATCGTGAATATGAGATTCCGCTTTACCATGCAGATGAAATTGAGATTGCAGAAAGTAGAGTTTTACCATTTGAGAATCTTACTACAGAATACGATGTAGCTGATTCAAGTATTTCATTATATTACGAACAAGATGGATTTGTTCCATATGTAAATGTAGAAGATTTCTTAGGCTTATTAGATGGGTTTATTGATCCATCACTGTTAATTACATTTACTCAAGATAATGACACATTAGAAATATTTTACCAGTATTATGATGAAGATGAGGATTATACATATGATTTGATATTAAATATTGATGCAACTGAAAATACAATTACTACAAATGATCCTGGTTTTTATTGGGCATACATTTATTCAACAGAAACAAACTATGGACGTCATATTGAATACATTCAAGATCATCCAAATGAATCTTCTATAGAAGGTAGTGATGTTATATATGATTTAGATGAATATAATATGGATATTGTTATGTACGAAGGTGAAATATTGCTTCCTTATTATATAACGAATCAATTATTTGCTGGTAGTGCTTATTATAATGTATATTACAATTATGATGGTTTGTATGGTATTTATTCATTACCAAGTTCTAGTAGTAAAGAAATGAGAACCATAATGGGTAGCACAATGAATAACGAAGATTTACCAGTAGATTTATTGCTTCATACTTTTGACATGTTAGCATTCGATTTAGATAATTTATATGGATTGAAAGATATTATGGAAGTTGATTCGTATTATGACTTATTGTACTCAATGAAAGATGATTTATTAGTAACAGATCCTGAAGAATTTGAAATTGCAATTAGAGACCTATTATTAAAAGGATTAGATGAACCACATACATCTTATGGTTATCATTCATATTATAATAATTCTACTTACACTGGTCCTACTACGAATTCTTTGGCTGTTTATGGTTCAAGATTTACTCAATGGTATTATGATGGTTTAGTTGCTACTGATGATGCTATTGGTGCTAGATGGGGAACAGCAATTACAGGTTGGAATGTTACAGTTAGACCAGATTATTGGTTCTTAAGTGATGAAGTTGTTATGTTATCATTGGATGGATTTGTTACAAGTGATATTGAGGAAAGTAGTACACATGATGCTTTAATTCCAGAAAGTATGATGAAATTAACAGATATTACTAATGTACTTCCAGAAATAACTCAAGGAAACAAATTCTTCTACTATAACAATTCAGATTCAAATAACAATATAGTAGATATTTTGGTAAAAGGTGTTGATGAAACATATGTAGATACTTATATAGCTGCCTTAATCTCTTCAGGATATAGTTATGTTTATGAAACTACTACAAATCCATTGTTGCAATATGGATATTATATGAAAACAGTTAGTGATGGAATAGATGATGGAGATTATATGGTCATTGTTCACTATGATAGTGAGTATTCGTTATTCCATGTAGGGATTGCTAATGTTGTACCTCTTTCATATTCATCTATCTGGGCAGTTCGTCCAGATGTGAAAGAATTAATTGATGCAGATAGCGCAGTATATATGGAATTTATGCTTCAAGAAATAGAAGAAGAACATCCGGGTATTACTGATATTATTCTTGACATTTCATGGAATACTGGAGGAAACGTAGGAGCATTATATCGCGTTTTAGGGTTCATAACTGATCAACCATTTGCAGTTTCAGGAATTGATGGGGATACTGGAGGAGCATCTACATATTATGTTGATATAACTGATATACCAGACTATTCTCATTTAACTTGGCACTTACTAACGACTCCAACATCATTTAGTGCAGCTAATTCTTTAGCTAATATCTTTAAAAATAACGATTTGGGAAATATTATAGGTGTTCAAACAGGTGGTGGAGCGTGCTCTATCACACCAATCTTATTACCAAATGGGACAGCATTTACAACAAGTAGTAATAATATTAGTGCTTATCGTACAGGATTAGGGACTGAGGAAGATCCTTATGTATATCATGATGTAGAATTTGGTATTACACCAGATTATGAAATTGACATTGAAGATATATTCTCAGTAAGTATATTGCTTGATATAATAAATGAAACTGAATAAACCGTACCGTTGTCTACATTAAACATTTTATATAAATAAAAAACGTGGAAATGTTTACATAGACAAAAAATGAAAGAAATATTGATTTTTATTAATTTAGTTGCTATAATTAGTATAGTCAAAAATTTAAAAATAGAAGGAGAGAGAAATTTATGAAAAAAGTTTTATCTTTATTAATTGCTTTATTGTTTGTATTTACGCTTACTGCATGTACAGATGATACTGCTCTGCTAGACTTAACTGATACTGTTAATGCTTTACAGACTCAGTTAAACGCAAGTGACGTTAGCATCGAAGATTTAGAAGATGCTAAAGACGCTTTACAATTAGAAGTTGATGCTTTGACAGCAGATTTAGAACTTGCTAAAACTGCAAATACTGATTTAGCTGTAGAAATTACTGATCTACAAGCTGATTTAGATGATGCTCAATTAATTTTATCTAATACAATTGCTGCATTATCTAGTGACTTAACTGATGCTACTACTTTATTAGCTGCTCAATTAATTGAAGTTGCTGATGAATTCCAATTAGCATTAGATGAAGCAAATGTTAGTTTTAACTTAGCTCTTGATGAATCTAATGATCAAATTCAAGCTTTGCAAGATGCATTAGCTGATTCTAACGATCAAATTGCTAATCTTTTAGATCAATTAGCTGTTTTTGAAATACCTATTATTTATGGAATGGATACAGCTGAAATCTATATTTATGAAGAATTAGATGCTAGATTAAAAGCTTTTGATATTCAAGAAGGTGACATTTCTGATTCAGTAGTTATGACATCTGTTGGTTCTTTTGATGAACCTGGTGAATACGAAGTTACATATGAAGCAACTGATAGCGATGGTAATACTGATGAATATTCTATTTCTGTTACAGTATCTATACCTGACGTAGAAGTTGCAAACTACTTAAGTGGTGTTGATTTATCTAAATTAGATACTGAAAACAAAGGTAGAATATTTGCTGCACTTGAAGCTTACTTACTAGAAAACGTTTATGCTGGAGTTCCTTTATATACTGGTGCTACACGCATAATGTATGCTGACCGTGTATCATTATTCTCTCCAGAGTTTAATGGTGTTATGGGATTTGGTACTGCGTTCTCTACATTTACTGAAGATGACTCAAATGTATTAATGTATAGTGATACATATGGTAACGCTGGTGAATATACTTGGCGTGCATCATTTGTTACTGACCCTACTTCATTAAATCCTTGGACTGCAGATGACGCTGGTTCGTCTGACTTCATTGACTTATTTACTGGTAGTTTATATACATTCTATTTTGACACTTCTAAAACTGGATATGAAATTAATCCTGATTTAGCAAGTGCTGACCCAATTCCAATTAACCCTGTAGTTGAAAATGGTAAAACATATGCTACTATATGGGAAATCCCTGTAAGAGATGACTTAGTATGGACATATCATGAAGATACTGATACTTCAGGATTCGCTGCAGGACATGAAGTTTTAGATGCTGAAGATTACTTATGGACTTGGAAATATGCATTAGATAACACATGGTTCAGAGCTATTTCTGGTGGTGGAGACTTCATTACTAGTGGTATTAAAAATGCTGCTGAATATTTAGCTGGAACTGCAACTTGGGAAGAAGTTGGTCTTAAAGTTGTTGATGGTAATATTCAGTTACAATATACATCAGACAAATCTATGTTTGATATTAAATACCAATTAGCTGGTTCTTGGACTCCTATCAACCAACAATTATTTGAAGATGTTGGAGCTTTAGGTTATGGATTAGGTCCTGATTCTGTTGCTGCAAGTGGAATTTATGTATTTGAAACTTGGACATCTGGGCAATTCTTATATTTCTCTAAGAATCTAAATCATCCTCATGCTGACATGTATAATTATACTGGACAACAATTTAGACAAATTTCAGATGATGAACAAAGATTTGCAGAGTTCTTAGAAGGTAGATTAGAAAGTTCTGCAGTTCCTTCTGCAAGAATTGATGAATTTATCACAGACCCTCGCGTTAAAGTTTCTCCTGCAAATACAACTTGGAGATTAATGATTAACGGATTTGGTACTGAAGAAAACAGAGATGCTTATATCGAGCAATATCCAGAATTTGGATTAGCTGATGACTTTGTACCAGAACCAATCTTACAATATCTTGAAATGAAAAAAGCATTGTATTATGGATTCGATAGATATCATGCAGCTGTTGAAGTTGTTAAAACATATTTACCTGCATTCACATTATTTGCTTCTACTTATTTCTTAGATGCTGAAGGTGGTATCTCAGTACGTGGTACTGAAGCTGGTGCTGCTATTGTTACTGATTTTGGTGGAGGAACTTATGGATTCTCTCCAGATGCTGCTGTTGCATACTTTAAATCAGCTGTAGCTAAAGGTATTGCTGATGGATACTACACTGCTGGTACTCCTACAAATTATACTATTATTGATTTATCATTGACTTATGCTTCTAGTGGTAACTCTGGAGCACAAAATATGGTTGCTGAACTTGTTCAACAATATGAATCATTATTAGTTGATGATGAAAATTATGTAATTCTTAATATCGAAGTAGCTGACGTTGCATTCCCTACAAATTATTATGACTTTATGATGACTGGGGCTACTGATTTAGGTATTGGTGGTATTAGTGGTTCATTAATGGATGCGCCTTCATTCTTAGACGTATTTAATGATGACAACGTATCAGGATTTACATTAAACTGGGGTATTGATACTCACAGTGTTAACATCCCTGTAATTTACAGAGGATTAGATGGTAAAACTGTACACGAATTATGGTCTTATAATGCATTAGTTGCTACTATTAACGGTAAAGAATACATCGCAGATGGTGTAGAACAAACTGTATTTGATAGTTTAAATGGTTTAATTGATGCTTACATAGATATGGCTGGATCAGCTGTTGCTTCTTCGACTGATGGGGCTGACTTAGCTCAATATGTTCTTGGACAAACTGTTACAGAAATGGCAACTGCTGAAGGATTTGACGCTGTTCATGCATATATCGTAGTTACTGTTGATGGAGGAAGCTTCTTATTCGTTGTTTCTGAATTAGATGGTGGATTTGAATTAGTTGCACAACATGCTTTAGCAACTGACGCAAGAACTGCTATTTTAAACAATGTAGCTGCATACGGATATAATTCTTCACATCTTACAGCTGTTGTTGGACCTATGACAGACGCTGATGTAGTTGCTAACGCTTATTTAAGTGGTATGGATGCAACTATTACAACTGTTGCTGGATGGGCTGCTGAAACTGGAGCTCCTGCTGCTTATACTGAGCTTTATGAAACTTCTTGGACTACATCTGGTAGTTGGGACGATGCTTTTGTAGTATTACACATTGGTGAATACTATATTGGTTGGGCTTGGTTATAATAATAACTAATAAATCTCAAACAATCTAAAAAATATATAAAAATAAGACCTTATCACTTACGTTCAGTACTGAACTCTGTGATGGGTTTTATTTTTACTATTTTTTCAATTATGTTCAAGAATACTATCCCACTTAAATGAATATTCAATTAAGTGGGGGAGTATTCATATAAGGTACTTACAGTTTCTTCGGATATTAGATTTATCTTTATTGTCGGAACAATCAAGAAAAAACTATTGTCATTTTTTATTGATAATAAATGATAAAAAAAATAGTTGACTGATACAAATAAAATACTGTATTATAAAGGGGAAATTGACATCTTATTATAAAACTTCAAAACCTTCTTTTAGGGCCATTTGTGAATGGAAAGAGATGTAGTTTTTTTTGTAAAAAATATTAAAAAACATTATTGTATTTGAAACCCAAATATAGTATAATTAAGTGTTAAAATTTTTTTAAGTGAGGATGACATTATGAGAAACTATATTATTCAGAGAATTTTGTGGATATTTGTGATTTTGTTTTCAACTCTAACAATTACGTTTGTATTGTTGAAATCGGCTCCTGAATATCCGCCTGCAAAAACGGAAGACAAGGATGTATGGCTTGAACAACAAGTTACTAGTGGATATTATTTAAGGGAATACTATGCTGTAGATGATGAAGATGCTATGGCGGAAGTTGCCAGAATTAGAATTGAATATGTAGACAAAATAAATAAAACTGTATTTATTGTTAATCCTATTCAGGATTCAACGGTAATTAAGGTTTTTTATCGTGTGCCTATTGTAGAACAATATTTGAAGTGGGGGTATAATGTTCTTACTGAATGGGATTGGGGTTTATCGACGCGTATTCGTGCTAATACTCCTGCATTCAGTATAATTGCTGAACGAATCCCGCTAACGCTTTCATTGAATATGCTTATTCTATTTTTCTATATACCATTTGGATTTTTCTTTGGTATTTTAGCTGCGCTAAAGAAAGATACGGTAATTGACAACTTGATGCAAGTGTTTATTATGTTCTTCTTATCATTACCAAGTTTGGTATTTATCCTGTTATTGATAATAATATTTAGTTATAAAATGGATAATTTTTTACCATCCTTATTTCCGATTATCGAAAGAGAAGTTGGCTGGGCTCTTGCTAAAGGATTTGTTATTCCTGTAGTAGCAGGGGGGTTACCTGCAGTAGCAGGATTTACTAGAATGCTTCGTGCAGAATTATCTGAAGTATTAACTAGTGAGTTTGTATTACTTGCTAAAACAAAGGGATTAAGTCATCAACAAGCAGTTTTAAGACATGCTATACGTAATTCTTTAGTACCGATGATTCCAATTATCATTGGGTCTTTTGCTGGGTTATTAAGCGGATCATTTATTCTTGAGAAAGTTTACTCAATACCGGGAGTTGGATTAGTTACTCTAAGAGCTCTTACTCAAAGTGCATATGATTATAATGTTCTTATGAGTTCTAGCGCTTTTTATGGTGTTATTGCATTAGTTACAATACTAATTGTTGACTTATCATATGGATTCATTGATCCTCGAATTAGAATGGGGGCCAAAAGATAATGGAAAACTATCCTAAAGATTATTTTAAGTTAGTCCATATTGATAAAGAAGTAATACTAGACAAATCATTAAAAACGAAACAATTGACGTATTTTCAAGATGCAATGCTTAGATTCGGTAAGAACAAGTATAATGTTATTGCTTCATTTATATTGGTATTCTTAATTATAATGGCAATTATTGTGCCGATTTTAACACCTGAATACTTATATACAGATGTTAATTCCAATTTAAGATTGTTACCTCCAAGGGTACCAGTTGTATCTAATTTTGGGGTTTTAGATGGTACAAAATTCTTTAAGAATGTTAGTGTAGATGAAACTACAATTTCTTTAGAGACAGGATTAGGATATCCTACTGAAGATTTTAATGTTGAATTTATTGATATGAGTACATTAGAAAATGAAATTCAAACAGGAACAATAAAAGATGCTTCTTATAAAGGTGGAACAAATGAACTTGTAATTTCCACTAATAAGATTTCGCATTCTATTGCAACGAGAGAGTTTGTTTCGGTTGGAGCAGGACAAACTATTTATATTGATATAAATGATTTGTCAGGTGGTGTTTTAGAGGCTTATATAGTTAAAACAACTGCTACATTCACTGAAACAAAAGTAGATATTCAAACGGAAGAAACATATGAAGTAACAACCATGGCTACTGAAGTAGGAGATGTTGATCTCACTTGGGGCGATGAACGATATATGGATTATCTTGGTTCTATTAATAGTATTGGAATGAATCAAATATTATTAGAGAAATCTGGTTATGGATTACTTGTATTCAGATATGTTATAGATACTCCAGCTTCAAATAGTAGAGAATTTATTTCATTGAATTCTATTTATACTACTAGTGGAGATCAAGACGCAGATAGAATAAAAGAATATACTGGATATGAATTAAGTATGTTTTCACAAGTATCTTTAGATACTGAATCAGAAAATGGAAACTATACAAGACTTAATGCAAAAAGACTTGTTGCAAGTTTTGTATATGATTCATACTCAGCATTATTTGATGATAAATCTGCCAGAATTGGCGGAGTTGAATATGAAAGAATTCTTGCTGAAAATATAGGTATGGAGGAAACTATTCAAGTTAAACCTACAGACGACAAGGTATGGACGTTTGCTGAAGGCTATCCTATTACAAAGGTTTTAGGATATAACGAAAGAACAGAAAATATTGACGGAGTTGATCAAGTATTTAGAACATATGAAGTTATGTTAGATGGTAAATTCGCTCTTGGATTTGATGAAGTACCATATTTTATCTTTGGAACTGATGTTGCTGGGAGAGATTTATTTAGTCTAATATGGTTAGGTCTTAGAACATCATTAATGCTAGGATTGTTAGCAGCTATAACAAATATATTCTTTGGAATTATCTGGGGATCTATTTCTGGATATTATGGTGGACAAATTGATATCTTGATGGAGAGATTTACAGATATTTGGGGAAGTTTCCCTCAAATCACTATGATTTCTATTATCACTGTTATAATTGGCCCCGGATTCTTAGCCTTGTATATTTTTATGGTTTACGATGGATGGATTGGTGTTGCAAAGATAACACGTTTACAGTTTTATCGTTATCGAGGTAGAGAATATGTATTAGCAGCAAGAACGATGGGTGCAAGTGATAAGAGAATTATCTTCAAACACATTTTACCGAATGCTTTGGGAACTATCGTAACGAGAGTTGTCTTGAGTATTCCGGCAGTAATATTCTTAGAAGTAAACTTATCCTATCTAGGATTTGGTATTGGTAATGGACAAAAGTTAAGTATTGGTCCTATTGAATTAACAGGTACGTCTATCGGAGTTATTCTTAACGATGGACAAACGCAAATATTAGCTGGAAACCTTTGGCTAATTATATTCCCTACTATCATTGTTTCCATCTTGATGATTACCTTTAATATGTTTGGTAATGCATTAAGAGATGCTCTAAATCCACAGTTGCGAGGTAATTAATTATGAGAAAAGATAAAGTATTAGAAGTTCAAGGATTAACTGTATCATTTAGAACTCCTAACGGGTTAGTTAGAGCAGTTCGAGATGTATCGTTTGATCTTTACAAAGGTGAAACACTTGCAATCGTAGGGGAAAGCGGTAGTGGTAAATCAGTAACAAATAGAGCTATTATGGGTATTTTAGCAGGAAATGCAATTATTGATGGTGGTAAAATCAATTATGAAAATCAAGATTTAACAAAACTATCAGAAGCAAACTTCCATAAGATTCGCGGGAATAAAATTGGGATGATTTTCCAAGATCCTTTATCAAGTTTAAATCCTACTATGAAAATTGGGAAGCAAATTACTGAAGCAATGTTAGTAAATGGTAATAGAATTAAGAGCCGTGAATTAGATATTTACCATTATGAATTTCATAATTACCTGAATGTTAAAGAACAAATAAAAATTCTTAAAAGTGAAATAAGAAATTTCTCATATGAGGTTCGAGTAAATGATGAATTAAATAAACAAGAGAAAAAAGAGAAGATAGCTGAAATTAAGAGTACACATAAAAATCACATTGTTGAGCTTAAAAAGTCGTTATCTGATCTTAAACAAAAATATTTAAATAAGAAAAAAGAAGCTCATGAAATTGTTTCAGCAGAAGTAAAAGAGATTGAAACTGAAAGAGATCAGCATCTAGCAGATTTAAAAGCAGAACTTAAAACATTCCCAAAAGCTATTAAAGAAGTTGAACTACCAAGGGTAGAGAAAAAGAAAATTATAGTAGAACTTAAAAAAGTACATAAAGTCGAAATGAAAGATTTCAAAGAAAAACTAAAAGAAATTAAAGTTAGATTTTCGAGTAAGAAAAAAGAAGTAAAAAAAGTTGAAGATATTCGGGAAATAGCGAGTATTAATAAAGAAGCTCAAAAAATAAAATCTGAAATAATTAAAATTCATAAGGAAATAATTGCTAAAAAGAAAACATTGAAACCTGCTATTATCGCAGTAGGTACAGAAGAAGAAAATAGACTTAAAGCAGAATTTATTGAAAGAAAAGAAAATCTTTCTAATCAAAAAGAAGCTTTCAGACGTAAATTTAAGGTTACAAAAAGAGAAGCGTATGAACGCGCAGTAGATATTATGACTGAAGTTGGTATTCCAGAAGCTAAAAAAAGATTTAACCAATATTCATTCCAATTCTCAGGGGGTATGCGTCAACGTATAGTAATTGCTACAGCATTGACAGCCAATCCTGAGTTACTAATTTGTGATGAACCAACTACCGCATTAGATGTAACTATTCAAAGCCAAATTTTGAACTTAATTAAAGAACTTAAAAAAGAACGTGAATTATCTGTAATCTTTATTACACATGATTTAGGTGTAGTTGCTAATATTGCAGACAGAGTTGCTGTAATGTATGCAGGTAAAATTGTTGAGTATGGAGAATCTGAAGAAATCTTCTATAATCCAAAACATCCTTATACATGGGCGTTACTTTCAAGTGTACCTGATTTAGATACTAAAGAACGTTTGATTTCGATTCCTGGTACTCCTCCAGATATGCTATTTCCACCAAAAGGTGATGCATTCGCAGAGAGAAACAAATACGTATTAGAAATTGATTTTCATGAACAACCTCCTTTCTTTAAAGTCAGCGAATCTCATTATGCTGCGACATGGCTATTACATCCAAATGCACCAAAAGTTGAAATGCCAAAAATTATTTTAGAAAGAGTTCAGAAATATCAAAATCAAGATGAGTTAAAGAAGGTGAAAAATAATGACAAGAAATAGTGAAGAAATATTAAGAGTAGAGAATCTTAGACATTATTTTACATCTGGACGTGGAAGAAATAAAATTGTTGTAAAAGCAGTAGATGATATCTCATTTACTATTAATAAAGGTGAAGTATTTTCATTAGTTGGTGAATCCGGTTGTGGGAAAACTACGACAGGTAGAGCAATTATAAAATTATATAACGCTACTGGTGGGAATGTATATTTCCACGGAACAAGAATTATTGCTGACGTAAAAAAAGCACGCAAGATGTATAAAAATGGTGAAATTAGTAAGGAAGAACTCAAACAAGCTAAATATGATAAGAAGTTTGAAAGAGTAGTTACACCAGAAATGAAATTAAATGCAAAATCTATTGATAATGAACATCCATCAGTAGTAGAAAGTGCTGTTACATATAACGAAGCAATTGAAGATGCAATTAAAACAATTGAATCACTAAATATTGAAAAAGATGAACTTATTAACAAAATTACAAATGATAAACATAACAAAGAGTTAAAAAGTGAATTAACTGACATTAAAAAAACGATTCAAAACAATCGAAAAAGAATTAAACTAAACAAGATTAGAATTGCTAAAGGGAAAAGAGTTCAAAGAAAACTTATCCTAAATAGAAATAAAGATCTTGTACGAAGAATGCAAATGATTTTCCAAGATCCAATCGCCTCATTAAATCCTCGTATGACAGTTAAAGAGATTGTTGCTGAAGGGTTACGAATTAAAGGCGAAAGAGATGAAGTTGAAATTGATAGAAGAGTTAAAGAAGCATTAAATATTGTTGGATTATTACCAGAACATGCAGGAAGATATCCACATGAATTTTCAGGAGGACAAAGACAACGTATTGGTATTGCTAGAGGATTGGTTTCTGACCCATCATTTATCATTGCTGATGAACCAGTTAGTGCACTTGATGTGTCAATCAGAGCACAAGTTATTAACTTGTTGAATGATTTAAGAGAAAATTTTGGTGTAACAATATTATTTATTGCTCATGATTTATCGGTTGTTAAATATTTTAGTGATCGTGTTGCTGTAATGTATTATGGAAAAATTGTTGAGATAGGTAAAAAGGAATTAATTTTTGAACACTCACTACATCCATATACACTTGCTTTAATGGATGCTATTCCTCACCCTGATCCAATCTACGAGCAAAAACGTGGGGTAATTAAGAGATACCATCCTTCAGAAGTACACGATTATTCAAAAGAGCAACCTACATTGAGAGAAATTGAGCCTGACCACTTCGTATTATGTAATACTGAAGAATATAACAGATATAAAGCTCAAATAGCAGGCAAATAATAATAATGAATTATCTAAGGATTTTTATAGTAATTCTAATTTTACTTCTGCTGTCATTTGTACTTCATTATGTAGTATTTGTAAGAGGGTATAATCAAGGATATACTTATGAATCAATATCTGATTCACTCTTTATTGTTGGTGTAATTGGGTTCTTTCCAGCGTTTATGGCGCAAATGGGAAGTTACAAATTATTTTATGGTTTTCAATATGCTCTAAGATCGTTTATGAGTACTGATTTTAGAAGGAAATATGCTAATATAAGTGATTATCTTGTTGATAAAAAAGCAAACACAAAAACATCACTATATTATGAATTTCTTATATCAGCAGGTATGTTACTAATTGCTGCAGGCATTCTAGCAATGCTTTGGGGAAGAGAACTATGATAAAAGAAGTAAATAGAAAGTTTATTGTTACTATTATCTTATTTGCTTTGTATTTTCTAGGTTTTGGTGGACTTCTGTTATGGTATTACTTAGCTTCAGGGGGAGGTAATACAGCTGTAGTATTAATTTTTGTATTCTTTCTTCTAACATTGTTTGTATCTGCTTATGCAAGTAACCAACTTAATTATTTAACAAATTTGTCGTATTTGTATAAGATTTACGATAATCAAGGTGAGCCATTACCAGTAACAAGAGTTGATGATGTAAATAAGCTATATCAATATTTAAATGGTAACGATTTTAAACAATACACGAATGATGGTTCACATTATCTGTTTTACCGTGTATCTAATGATACAATCAAAAAGATATTTAGCATGTATATGCTTGAAATTGTTGTTTACATAACAAAGGAAAGCTCTGAATTTTACTTAGATCAAGTAAATGAAGAGATTAATGCTATTAAAGCTATGCTTCTTGAAGATAAGAAAAAGGTGAATAGATTGTTTGTAACTCAGATTAAGGATATCAATTCTTTAGATGAGAAAACAAAAGATTCAATTTCAGAAATTGTTTTTCTAAGAACTAAATACAACATAATTTCCACTATAAACATTGGTGTTTTAGATAACAAATTAGCTGTAATACAGTATTCTGATACATATACACCAAGTTTATATTATACGTATCATATTGAACAAATTAAGAAAATGGTTTGATTTATATATTTTCAGAATAAGATACCTCTAATAAGATTTTGAATATACGAATATTCATGTCTGATAATTGGAGGTATTTTTTTATAAGCAAATAAAAAAAGTAGAATATCATGAGATATCCTACTTTTATTTACTTATAATAATAATTATTCCTCAAGTAATCGTCTAGTTCTCATTACATTAAAGGAGATAAATCCTGATATTGCAATCGATGCGAAGGTAGGAATTATACGGTAACTACCAATTCCAACAGTAAATCCATAAAGTACTAATCCTAAATAAATAACAGCTCCAACAAGGATAGCTAAACTCAATATTGAGGATAATCTATGCAATGTAGTAAAATCACTTTTAGTTGATTTATTACGTTGCATATTACTTATATCACGAATAAATGAATGGAGAGGAATCGAGATACTGAATAGGAAGAAGGAAACTAAAAACATCATTGCTTCAATCAATTCGAATTCATACTTAAACAGATTTATTGATAAAAATGATGTTAATATCAACGCTAGAGAAAAATATTTCAGATTATTATTGTACAAAAATGAATCATAATATACAACATCTTCTTTTTTTGTTTTTAAAGTCATAAGATTTCGTAAATTCCATACAATAAACAGTAGTTCTATCATAAGAATAAATTCTGAATTTAAACTTTGGAATACACCTTTTACGTATTTTAATGTGTTATAGGTATATATTGAGAAATTGAGTAGTAGAGCTGGGTTACCTTCAATCATCTTATTTCTTAAAATATCCATTGCATTAAGTACAATTGAGTATTTAAATAAATAAAGAATCAAGAAATAAAATATTGAAATCATAAGAACATATTTAGTATGTATTAAAAGTTGTTCTTTCAGCAAATTATTATCTTTATTTCTACTCCAAATATACATAGAAATAAATAGTGTTACAATTCCTATGAATTTTATAATGAACAACATATCAACAACATTATAACTAATATCATCATTAATATTAACGTAAAGATTCATTACAATATTTATAAGCTCTAAAAATACTATTACTGATAAGACTATGACGAATTTACTTATAAAATTATTATCTCTGTCAATCATATAGGTAGTCCTTTCTATTTTCAAAAAAAATTAAGATAGTTAAATTAGTAAAACTGAGTATTGCCTTTAAGATAAACAATAACTTTGGTTTTGCACATTGTTATTATATCATCATTGTGAATGCTTCACAAGATAATTTGCATTTTCAAATCAAGTATTTTTTACTACAAAACATGTGTAATTTAGAAATAGTTATTGCATTAAAGAAAGTTAATTAGTAGCTTCATCAAAGGGGTTAATATCCGGTACTAAAGAAGAAGATAAAATATCATTTGATTCTTTGAATGAAGAATATAGGATACTTTGCAATTCAAGTTCGCTAACTGCGATATCTCGAAGAAGCAAACCAGTATTCACAGAAAATAGTCCATTAATAAAAGGGTTATCCTCTTTATCAAAAACATAGTCATTTGTTGCTACTTTGTAGTACACATCATCTTCAAAAGTTGTCAGTAAAGTATCATATGCATCTGAACTGCGTGTGCGGTAGTTATTTATTTGGGCACCTGTTAAATAAGTAGTTTTAATAACATTGTCAAAAGGCCATACTTGGTAAAGTAATCCAAGATTGATCATTTCAGAATCATCAATCTCTGTTCTAGTCCCACCGAGATTATGAAATGCAATGTCACTACCTGATGTAATTCTCATTAACTTAGCAATCCATCTTGAAAGAGAAGTTTTTGATAAATCTTCTCCAGCAACTAAAATTGGAGTATTAAATAGATCATCTGTTTCAAGTTGATAGATATCAATTAAGTTTTGAACAGTAGTGTTTGCTTCTTGAAATAATAAATCGTCGTAATAATCTAAGTTTTCAACTGTAAACGATATAATAGCCCCATTATCTAAGTCAAATCTAACATGACCTAAATATTCACCATTACAACCTGATTGAATTATTGGTAAACCTGAATCAATATGAGCATATTCGTTATGTGAATGAGCATTGAATAGTGCATCAACTTTATAGTCACCTGTTAAGGCAGATACACCAGAATTTAAATTACCACTATCATGACTTACCACTAAAACCATATCAACATTTTCTACAGTTCTAAGATGATAAGCATAAGATTCGATAATTGGTACTGGTGAAGCAAATTCATATCCTGCTATTTTACTTGTTGCAATAGACGATTCAAGACCATACCCCATTGTCCCAATAATGCCAATTTTTAAACCAGATCTTTCAATGATAGTATAAGGTTCTATTCCATCAGGATGAGTCGTTGTTCCCTCTAGATAAACGTTAGCACCTAGTAATGGAAAAACTGCCTCTCCATTATCAGAATTTCCATCAAAGTAATTTGTGACTTTTTCAAGTCCCCAATCAAATTCATGATTTCCAAGAGTAAATGCATCGAAATGCATTTCATTCATCATGTTAATTGTTGATAGTCCTAGATAATAATTAGATAATGCAGATCCTTGTAAAATATCTCCACCAGCTAAGACTATTACGTTATCAGGGTTAGCTTCTTTTTTGGTAGCTAAGAAATTAGCAATATATGCCATTCCTAGTTGGTCGTCTGCTGGCAAAATTGCACCATGAAGATCGTTAATATAATAAATATCAATAAAATCAGCGGATTCGTCAACTATATTATCTTTCTTGTCAGTATTACAAGATGTTAGCCCTAACCCAAGTATTAGTATAAGTAGTAAAGAGAATAATTTTTTCATATATATCACCTTTCAATTTCTTAATATTAAGTTTAATTGCAACTATATATTTTACCATTTCTAAATAGAAAATCAAATAAATTTATTAATATATTTTAATTATTAATTGTGTGCAATTAATTATAACATAAAAAGTATTTCTTATATGTTATAAATCATAATATATTATATGAGCAAATATTTATGGATTTATTTGAGAATTGTGGTATAGTGGTGTAGGTACATAATTAGAAGATATGTTCTAGAAAATAAGAATTATTGGTAGTTGGTATATATGGAGGAATTAAAATGAAGAAAAAAGATATAATTAATGTTGCAGTAATCGCACATGTAGATGCTGGAAAATCAACACTTGTTGATGCATTACTTGGACAAAGTGGTATATTTCATGAAAATGAAGTAATTATTGAACAAGTTATGGATAGTAATGATCTTGAACGTGAACGTGGGATTACGATTTATTCAAAAAACTGTGCAATTGAATATAATGGAACAAAAATAAATATAGTAGATACTCCAGGCCATGCTGATTTTTCGAGTGAAGTTGAGCGTATAATGAAAACTGTGGATACAGTTATATTACTTGTTGATTCAAGTGAGGGTCCAATGCCACAAACTAGAGTTGTTTTGCAAAAATCTCTTGAACAAGGACTAAAACCTATTCTTTTTATTAATAAAATTGATAAAAAAGATGAAAGAGCTGAAGAAGTTGTTGATATGAGTTTTGATTTATTTGTTGAACTTGGTGCAACTGATGAACAACTTGATTTTCCAATATTGTATGGTATTGCAAAACAAGGTATTGCAATGAATGAAATGAATGACATTAGTACAGACTTAAAACCTTTATTTGATCTTTTATTAAAGCATGTTGCACCTTATCCTGATACAAGAGATGAACCACTTCAAATGCAAATATCTACTTTGGGTTATGATGACTACTTAGGTAGGTTAGGAACTGGGAGAATAACTAGGGGTACTATCAAATCTGGAGAAATAGTCTCTATAAGTAAAAGAGATGGTTCAGTAATTAATAAAAAAATAAGTAAACTTTATGTTAATGAAGGATTATCAAGAGTAGAAAAGGAAATTGCTTATTCAGGTGAAATCGTTACTCTTACTGGAATGCCTACCATTTCAATTGGTGAAACAATTTGTGATGTTAATAATATTGAACCAATGGCAATGATTGAGATTCAAAAGCCTACTCTTTCAATGAATTTCTTAGTTAATAGTTCTCCATTTGTAGGACAGAGTGGAAAATTAGTTACAACAAGACAAATTAGAGCTAGATTAAATAAAGAATTAGAAACAAATATAGGATTAGAAGTAGTTGAATTAGATAATATTGATGGATATAAAGTAAATGGTAGAGGTGAACTTCACCTATCTATTCTACTTGAGAAAATGAGAAGAGAAGGATTTGAACTTAGTGTATCAAAACCAGAAGTACTATTTAAAGAATTAAATGGAATCAAACATGAACCTTTTGAAAAAGTAAACATTTCACTTCCAGATTCTTTTGCTGGAACAATAATATCTCAAATTAACCTTCGTAAAGGTATTATGCAAAACATGAATAGTGAAAATGGATATACAAAGTTAGAATACTTAGTTCCAACAAGAGGGTTAATAGGGTATAGAAGTGAATTTATTAATTCAACGAAAGGGCAAGGTACTTTAGAAAAATCACTAGATGGGTACCATCCTTATGGCGGTGAAATAATCAATCATAGAAATGGAGTGTTTATCGCTAAGGAAAAAGGTAAAACAATGGCATATTCTTTATTTCATTTAAGTGAAAGAGGAAAAATGTTTGTTGAACCTGCTACTGAAGTATATGCAGGTATGATTGTTGGATTAAATTCTAGAAATAATGACCTAGTAGTTAATCCTTGTAAAAATAAGCAATTAACAAATGTAAGAGCAAGTGGTACTGATGAAGCTGTGAAATTATTAGATCCAAAGATATTCACACTCGAAGAAGCTTTGGAATTTATTGCAACTGATGAATTAGTTGAGATTACACCTAACGCTATAAGAATACGTAAGAAGTTATTGGATGAAAAAGATCGAAAAAGAGCAAAAAAAGAAATGATTTTCAGTATATAGAGAGAAAAGTTATTGCCAAATGGTGATAACTTTTTTTATATACTATTATAAAAATTAGAATGTATGACAAAATAAAATAGGAGATGAAAAAATGAATGACATTATAAAAACAATAAACAATAGAAAAAGTCTACGTAAATTTAGTGAGAAAGAGATTAAAATTGAAGAGGAAAAGGCTATAATACAAAGCGCTCTTAGAGCGCCTACTGCGGGAAATCTTATGCTATATTCTATGATAGTTATAAAAAATAAAGAGATACTTAAGAAACTTAGTGTAAGTTGTGACAATCAACCATTTATTGCATCAGCAAAAATGGCCATAATATTCTTATCAGATTATCAAAGATTATGCGACTACTTTGAAATGAGTAATGTAAAAGAATATAGAGATAATAACAATCTGTCATACGATTATCCTGAACTTTCAGATTTATTGTTAGGGACAGAAGATGCTATTACAGCAGTTCAAAATACTGTCATAGCAGCCGAATCAATTGATATTGGTAGTTGTTATTTTGGGGATATAATTGAAAATTATGAGTTTCATCGTAATTACTAAATTTAGAAGATTTAACGTTTCCAGTAGGTATGCTTGTTTATGGACATTATCCTGAAAAAATAAATAGAACACCTAGGGAAAGATTCAAATCTAAATATATAGTTTTTCAAGAAGAATATCACAGGTTTAGAAATGAAGAACTAAGAGATATGTTTAAAGATGGGGAATATAGATTCAATATAAATAACACTATGAATGCTGAAAATGAAGGACAATTAATTTTGCAAGAAAAATTGGTCAAAATTTTTTCTAGAGATGAGAAGAAGTGCTAATGTTGCTTTTGAAAAATGGAAAAAAAAATAAGTTGAAATTTCAACTTATTTTTTTGTTAGGAACTAAAAACTCAATAATGTTGCAAATCAGTACAATGTATATAATCATGACCATCTCATACATGTTATGGTCACTATAAGAATTCATTACGAAATATAGAACTCCATCGTAAATGTATATGAGCATAATTATTGTTCCCATTCTTATATAGAATGTAATTTTGTAGACATTAAATCGCTTATAGATTATTGAAATAATAAAATCAGTAATTATAATAAATGGTATTAGCAGATTTAAAGTCAATACAAACTTATCTTCTACATCAATCCCTTGTACGAATACGAGAGTAATAAGTGCTGTTACAGTGATAAACACATATGCGTAAGTATCAATTACTTTGTAGTTTCTTATTTTTGCTACAAACAGTGTAAGAGTAGCTAAGGGAACAGAGTAATAGAATATTCTCTGTATGAAATTCGCATTGATATAGTCAATTTGATTAATCATATCATGAGAGCTAATGTATTGATAGTGAATGAAATCTACAATAAAGAACAGTATTGCAAATATCCATAATTCATAATTTAGATTAGTACGGTCAATGATAAGCAGATACAAAAGTAAGACTAGAATAATTGTGAAATATATTGTCATAAAGTAATCTATATTAAGTGAGTTTTGAAATACATAAAAGTAAATTACAATGTTTGATAACAATCCAAAAAGAAGTAATTTAATCTCGAATTGATTTGGAACTGCTAATTTCTTCTTGGAAATGTTAAAAGCAATTACTGTACCTAGTATTAATAGAAGTACCAAATTGACAATAAGACCACTTCCGTACTCTTCTAAATTAGTATCTTCAAAGTATATGATAACTAAACCAAGTGAGAATGGTGAAAATAGAAAAAATAAAGAGGTTATAAATAAATAGATTTTTGAGACAGTTTTCATGGAATATCACTCCTAAATTTTGGATTTTAAGTAGATATATCATGTTATATTTATTATAACACAAATAGATCTATTATTCCTCATATCTAGTGAAGAAATCGCTCCTCAAAAATATTATAAATTATAAAGATTATTTTTTACTTTGAGTTTTATGTTACAACAGTGTATTATTATGCTATATAATATATTTGATAGGAGATGTTTTAGATGAGTCACGGACCAGTTACTAAGTGGAATGAAGACGGAAGTAGCGAATACAAAGCAAAGCTTGGAGTAAAAATGTTTTTTGTATATTTAACTGTTTATAGTGGGTTTATAATAATTAATACAATAAATCCAAAATTAATGGGAATAGCTATTTTAAAAGTAAATTTAGCTGTTTTTTATGGAATTGGATTAATTATTCTAGCATTAATTATGGCACTAATTTATAATTATTTATGTACAAGAAAAGAAAATGAAATGGCACTTATAAGTAAAGAAGGTGACAAATAATGAAATACGATGCTAGTCCTATAGCTGTAATGATTTTCATGTTTATTGTTGCTTTTGTTTTATTTATATCTTATTATTTTGCTAAAAAAGCAAAAACTGCAGATGGTTACTTTAAAGCTGGTGGGAATATCCACTGGGGTGTTAATGGTATTGCTTTTGCAGGAGATTATTTAAGTGCAGCATCATTTTTAGGAATTTGTGGAATGATTAGTTTTGTTGGTTATGATGGGTTCTTATATTCAATAGGATATTTATCTGGTTGGATTGTTGCATTATTTGTTGTTGCAGAACCTATGAAAAAATTAGGTAAATATACTTTTGCAGATGCATTAGATTCTAAATTTAATAGCAAAGGTATTCAATTATTTGCTGCAATTAGTACTTTGATTGTATCAATGTTCTATTTAATACCACAAATGGTTGGAGCAGGAACTCTTGTTGAACCATTACTAGGCATCCCTTATTGGGGTGGAGTATTAATGGTTGGAACAATTGTTATTTTGATTGTAGCAACTGCAGGTATGACAAGTACAACATATGTTCAATTCTTAAAAGGTGGACTACTTATTGTATTTAGTGTAGTATTAACAATTTTAATTATGACTAAGGGTATTTCAACAGCACCAGAAAGCAGATTTGGAGAGTATCATGTATTTAGTGAACTTGAGATAGATAGTGTAAGTGGAGACACCGTTAACTTAGTTGATAGTTCATATATTATTCAAGATACTTTTAAAACTGATAATTATTGGTTTGTTAGAATTATGGATGGAACTAAGGAAACAATCTGGGAAGTGAATACTGATGAAAATGTTTTAAAAGAAACTTTATTTATTACTGAATTAGGAAATGGGGTTACTGTTGATGGTGAATCAACTCTATATAATGGTGCTCCTAGAGATGATGCACAATTCTTCTTAGTAGGACATATGTCTGAAGTTGATGGAAGTACTACTGGAGATACTGGACCTTTAGGTGTTTTCGATTTTATTGAAGCAATTAGAGAAGGTAAAGTTGTGTTATGGGAAAAACAAGTTATTCAAGATGATGGAGATGTAATATCTGTGTTTTATCAAAATGAAACAGATGGATCAGATGTCTTAACTCCTGGATTGCAGTTCAAAGTTGATAGTGATAAAGGAGCTACTCTTGGATCTCGTTTAGATTTTATAAGTTTGATGATTGCATTGTTCTTAGGAACTGCTGGATTGCCACATATATTAATTAGATATTATACTGTTTCAAGTCCCGCAGCAGCTAGAAAATCTACAATAGTTGCAATTACAGCAATTGGGTTCTTCTATATCTTAACAATGTTCATGGGACTCGGAGCTATGGTTAATGGAGCAATTGATTTATCAAATTCCAATATGAGTGCACCATTACTTGCTAATGCATTTGGTATTTGGATATTTGCAATTATTTCAGCAATTGCTTTTGCAACTGTACTTGGTACAGTTAGTGGACTTATTGTTGCATCAAGTGGAGCGGTTGCACATGATATAATGGATCGATTTATGGATGTTCAAATGACTGAAAAACAAAAAGTAATGGCTGGAAAAATTACTGCCATAGGAGTTGGAATTCTTGCAATGATATTAGGAATAATATTTGAAGGCATGAATGTTTCTTATTTGGTAGGATGGGCATTTGCGGTTGCAGCTAGTGCTAACTTGCCAGCAATCATAATGGTCCTATTTTGGAAGAAAACAACAGCTAAAGGAATTATTGCATCTATAGCAGTGGGATTAATTAGTTCAATGACAATTATCTTATTGTCTCAAAAAGTATTTGATGGAGTTTATCATTTAATTGATATTACTTCACCAATGCCAATTAATAACCCAGCTATTATCAGTGTTCCGTTAAGTTTTATAGCAATAGTTATCGTATCATTATTAACCAAGAAGAAAACTGAAACAGAGCAAACTGTTTAATAAATAGACTTAATTAAACTGTATCTTTATCTTTTTATTGATTTCAATAAGAGGAAGGATACAGTTTTTTTTAAAAAAAAGAAAAAATAATTCTGTTATTGTGATATGAAAAATCCGACTATTATGGTAAAATAAATTTAGAAGTATCAATTAACTAGTATTACCAAAAATACTTTTTGTGAAAAGGAGAGAGAGATCTTGGGAGAAGAATTAAATATTAGGTTAGCTAAAAGAGAAGAAGCTAGTAAAATATTAGAGTTTGTTAAAGCATTTGCAAAATATGAAAAGATGTCAAAATTAGTAACATTAACTGAAGAAGATATTGTAACTAATATCTTTGATAATGGGTATGCTAGAGTTATTTTCATGGAAGTCGAAGGAAAAGAAATTGGATTTGCAATTTACTTCTATTCATTTTCAACGTTCTTAGGAAAATCAGTTCTCTACTTAGAAGACTTATTCATTGAAAATGGAATGAGAGGAAGAGGTTATGGTAAGCAAGTATTGGCTTACTTAGCTAAGACTGCACTTATTAAAAAGTGTATTCGTTTCGAATGGTCTTGTTTAAGATGGAATAAACCATCAATTGCAATATATGAAAAGTTAAATGCTACTCCAATGAAAGAATGGATAAAATTTAGATTAGATGGAAAAGAGCTTATTACTTTAGCAAATAAGTATGAAAAAGAGATTTAGGAATTGTATTGAAATTAAACATAAAAGACGAGATTTTTCTCGTCTTTTTTAGTTTGAAAATGGAACTTTATGATTTCATGATTATATAGTAAATTTAAGAATATTATGATATAATATATATAATATAATTTATATATAACACTTTATTGTGATAAATTATTTAATAAACAGCTTTACTAGATTATCTTATTAATTTTTATAGAAGATGGAAATTATTATTTTTTTGAAAATAATTGTAAGCGCTTTTTTAGAAAGAGGTGAAAGATGATAGATGGAGTAATATTGGCTGGAGGATATTCAAGCAGATTAAAGAAAAACAAAATGACATTAATCTTTAATGACTTGCCAATAATTTGTAATGTAATTGAAGCAATGAAGCAGTATTGCGATAAAATTATCGTTGTTACTGGACACTATCATGATGAAATAGAAAGGGTTGTTAAAAAATACGAAGTAGTTAATGTTGTTAGAAACACAAATTATAATTTAGGAATGTTTAGTTCAGTCAAAGCTGGGGTAAAGGATATAAATAATGATTTTTTTTTAACACCAGGAGATTATCCTCTTATTAAAGCATCTACTTATAAGAAATTACTTGATAGTAAAGGGATGATACGGGTTCCAATTTATAATGGGAGGAAAGGTCATCCAATTCTTATAAGTAAAGAACTAATTGATCCTCTTCTTAAAGAACCAGTAGAATCTAATTTAAAAGTGTTTAGAGATAGGTACAAAGTAAATTACATTGAGGTCGACGATAAAGGAGTTTTAATTGATGTTGATACAATGGAAGATTATTTAACAATAAAAGGAATAAAGAAAGGAATGATATCAAGTGGAGATATTTAATTATTTTAAAGCACAAACAATTGAAGAAGCTTACAAAAAATTAAATGAAAATCCATCTAATCTTATTATTGGTGGTGGAGCATGGCTTAGGTTATCTTCAAAAGTAGTAGAAACAGCGATTGATTTAATACAAATTGGATTAAGTCAAATTGTAGAAACAGAATCTAGTTTTGAAATTGGAGCATCTGTTACTTTGAGAGAAGTAGAGAAAAATGAATCATTAGCAAATCTTTATAGTAGTATTGTTAATAATGGTGTTCATGGAATTATGGGAGTAGCGCTAAGAAACTTAGTTACTGTCGGGGGTAGTATTTTTGGAAAGTATTCTTTTTCAGATTTAATAACTCCTTTATTAGCAATGAATACTGAAGTAGAGATGTACAAAGGTGGAAGAATGCCTTTAGAAGATTTCTTGAAACTAAGAACAAGAGAGAAAGACATTTTACTAAAAATTATCATTCAAAAAGAAGAAGGATTAGGATATTATTATAAAATGAAAAAAACAGGACTTGATTTTGCAGTTATAAATGTAGCTGTTACAAAATTAAATTCAAAATTCAAAATTGTAGTAGGTGCTAGACCTAGTCTTGCAACTTTTGCTGTTAAAGCAATGGAATATGTGAATAACCAATCTAAAATTACTCCTGAAGTAATTGAAGAGACTGCTAAAATTGCAGTTGAAGAATTGAAATTTGGAACTAACTCAAAAGCATCTGAAGAGTATCGTACTGAGTTAGCTCAAGTTTATATAAGACGTGGATTGAAAGAGGTGACTAATAATGAAAATTAAGATGTTAGTTAATGGACAAAAAAAGGTTTATGATGTAGCACCTGATGAATATTTATTAGATACTTTACGTGGTGATAATATTTGGAGTATTAAAAGAGGTTGTGAAAACTCAAGTTGTGGAGTTTGTACAGTTTTAATTGAAGGAAAACCTGTTCAATCGTGCTCAATTCTCACTGTTAAGGTGGAGGGATTAAGCGTTACAACTATCGAAGGCCACCAAGATGAAGCTAAAAAATTAAGTGAGCATTTTGGACATCAAGGAGCAGACCAATGTGGATATTGTAATTCTGCATTAGCACTGACAGTTCATGCCTTGAAAACTGAAATTAAAGAACCGACAAATGAAGATATTAAAGATTATCTAGTTGGTAATTTATGTCGTTGTACTGGATATGAAGCTCAACATAGAGCTATTAAA
>JAOZRX010000145.1 GCA_029939945.1 Candidatus Izemoplasma sp.
TCTCGCAATTCTAACAATATCTCTAACTTCAAAAGGTTTATTTATAATACTATACACACCTATATCATTACAAAATTCTATTGTTTCTTTATCAGCATAAGCAGATAGTATTATTACTTTAAATGGTTTTTCATTTAAAGGAACTAATTTTTCTAAAAACTGGAGTCCATTCATTCCTGGCATCATGATGTCTAAAAAAATTAGTTTAGGATTAAATCTTTTTATTTCTGTTAATGCTGAAATACCATCTTCTACAGCTAGAACATTATAACCAACCCTTTCTAGGAGTCGCACTAAAACTTCTCGAATCTCTTCTTCATCATCGATTATTAATATTTTATATTTATCCATCATGTTAAATACTTCTCTATTATTTTGGTAATTGTAATTTATATTTATAAGTTAGGCTTAAAGTGGATTTTATGAACTAATCTAAGCTTAATTCTTGAAGTTCTTCTTCGCTAAGTAATCGTTCTACATCAAGAATCATTTTAATCTTATCATCTAATTTACCAAGACCCCTAATAAAGCTACTTTTGCTCGTTTTATTTAAGCTAGTATTTTTTTTGATATCTTCTTCTGGAATTACACAAACTTCATTTACATTATCAACAATCATCCCAACTTCGATATCTTCAACTTGAATTATTATTATACAAGTTCTTTCATCATATTCCTTTTCTTCCATTCCAAATCGAAGACGAATATCAACGACATTGATTACATTACCACGGAGATTAATTACACCTTTAATGTATTTTGGCATTTCTGGTACAGGGGTAATATCTTGTATTCCAATAATTTCTTTTATTTTTCCAATTTCTATTCCATAATCTTCATTTTTAACTTTAAAAGTAAGAAATCTATCCTTCAGTGTATCTTCATCATCTTCTTCATCAAATTCTATATCAATTTCTGTTCCTGTATTATTAGTCATTTTGTATTCCCCAGTTTAAATTCAATTGTCAGTTGTTAATTGTTAGTTATCAATTATCAATTGTTAAT
>JAOZRX010000014.1 GCA_029939945.1 Candidatus Izemoplasma sp.
CAACTACTTTAATTGGACAAAAGACAACAACTTCTCCAAACGGTAGAGATGCTAAAACTCAAGGGTTACCTCTAAGAATAGCTGAAATGATGGCTACAATACCTGGTGCTACATTTATTCAAAGAGTTAGTGTACATAATCCTCAACATGTTGCTAAAGCAAAAAAAGCTCTTAAAAAAGCATTTACAATTCAAACTGAAAATAAAGGATTTACACTAATAGAATTTATTTCTACTTGTCCAGTTAACTGGGGAATGACTCCAAAAGATGCAGTTGATTGGGCTGTAGATAATATGATTCCTTATTATCCTCTAGGTGTATTCAAAGATACGACAGTAGGTGAAGAAAAATGATTAGTGAAAAAGTAATTATTGCTGGCTTTGGAGGACAAGGTGTTATGTTGATGGGGCAATTATTAAGTTATACTGCAACAGCAAAAGAATTAAACACTTTATGGTTTCCTTCTTATGGACCAGAAACAAGAGGTGGAACTGCAAACTGCAGTATTACAATTAGTGAAACAAGTGTAAACAGCCCAGTAATATCAACACCTGATTCGATTATTATTATGAATAAACCTTCACTAGATAAGTTTCAACCAAAACTAAAAAGTGGTGGACATTTATTCTTAAATACAAGTTTAGTTACTGACGTAGAAGTACGTAAAGATGTAACAGTTCATAATGTTGAAGCAAACGGTATAGCAATTAAACTGGGAAATCTTAAAGTAGCTAATATGGTTATGCTTGGAGCTTACTTAGAAATCACAAAATTATTTGATTCAGAATCAATTTTAGATGTACTGAAGAAAAAATTCACGGGTTCTAAAGCTTTACTTATTGAAATTAATAAATTAGCTTTAGAAGCAGGAAGAAAAGCAGTTCAATAAGGGGTTGAAATCTATGTTTCGTAATTTCACACAAGTTGTTGACGACGCAAGAAAACTACAGACAAAAGACTTAATAGTAGTTTGTCCTGAAGATAAGGCAATCTTGATTGCCACAAATGATGCTTTCCAAATGGGTCTTATTAGGCCTGTTTTGGTTGGGAATAAGAAAAAAATACTTAATCTATTAATGGAACTTGGAATAAGAAAAGAAGGATATGAGATATATAATGCAGTTGAAAAAAAAGATGCTGCTCTGTTAGGGGTGAAACTAGTCTCTGCGCATGACAACGCTATTTTAGTTAAAGGAATGTTACAGTCAAGTTTATTACTAAAAGAAGTGACTGATAAAGAACATGGTTTAACGACAAATAAACTATTATCACATCTTGTTGTTATCGATATTCCAACGTATCATAAATTATTATTCGTAACTGATTCTGTAATAAATGTCCTTCCATCAGAAGAGGAAAAAATAGAAATAATTAATAATACTTTTAGTTTCGTGAAAAGTTTAGGGATATTCAAACCTAAGGTTGCATTAATTTCTTCACTTGAAGTAATTGATGCCCATATTCCTTCAACTGTAGAAGCTGCTAATATTGTTGACAAATTAAGAGAACAAGATGATTATTATATTGGTGGACCATTTTCAATTGATGTGGCAATAAGCCATGAATCAGCTGAAACTAAAGGAGTAAGTCACGTTGTAGCAGGTGATGCTGATGTGCTTATATTCCCTAATATAGAATCAGGAAATACTTTTTATAAATCAACTACATTTTTAGCAAATGCAATTCCTGCTGGACTTGTACTTGGTGCTTCAAATCCGATTGTAATGACTAGCAGATCAGACTCATATAAATCTAAATTATATTCAATAGCACTAGCTGTTGTAAGCACAGAGATAGAATGAAAATATTAGTTGTTAATCCTGGGTCTACTTCAACTAAAGTCGCAGTATTTGAAAATTTAGATTTACTAGTCGAAACAACAATAAGACATACATCAAAAGTATTGAATAGATATGATGATCTTGTTGATCAAATCAGAATGAGAAAAAAAGTAGTATTAGATTTCTTAAAGAAAAATAAAATCGAGTTAGCTGAGATTGAAGGATTTATCGGACGTGGTGGATTAATGAAACCTGTCAAAAGTGGAATTTACCATGTAAATAAAAAAATGAGAAACGATTTAGAAACTAATAAATATGGAGAACACGCGAGTAATTTAGGTGGATTATTAGTTCATGAACTTGCAGAAAGTGTTAATAAGAAAGGTTATATCGCTGACCCTGTAGTTGTTGATGAAATGAGTAGTGTTGCTAAAATTTCTGGACTTAACGGAATTAGCAGAAGACCTCTTTGGCACGCACTTAACCAAAAAGCAGTTGCTAAAAAGTATGCTAAAAAAATTGGTGAAAACTACGAAGATCTAAATCTTATAGTTGCCCACCTTGGTGGGGGAATAAGTGTTGGGCTTCACAAGTTAGGACGTGTAACTGATGTAAATAATGCCCTTGATGGTGATGGTCCTTTCAGTCCCGAAAGAACTGGAGGATTACCTGTTGCATCTGTTTATGAATTAGCATTTTCAGGGCAATACACAGAAACACAGCTAAGAAAACTAAATCATGGATTTGGAGGATTAGTTTCATATCTTAATACTAATGATGCTGAAAAGGTAGCCGAAATGATTAGTGAAGGTCATGTTTTTGCTAAAAGAGTTTTAAAAGCAATGGTTTATCAGATAGCAAAAGAGATTGGTTCGTTATGTGGTGTCACTAGAGGTAATTTAGATGCTATAATCATTACAGGTGGACTTGCCTACAATCAAGCAGTCTTGCAACCGCTATTAGATTATATTGATCATCTTGGTGAAGTAGTTGTATATCCTGGAGAGGATGAACTTGAGGCACTTAATTTCAATATGTATCAATTACTTACGAATCAGACTACTCTAAAAAAATATACTTAAATTAAGCTTTAAGATATTTTTTATATGAAAAAAATGTAAATAAAAAAACAAAAACTAATTTAGTTTTTGTTTTTTTTTAAGTGAATAATTACTCTTCCCTTTTTGGATCGTTAAGCACCCAAACTACTACAATAATAATTATTACTACAATAGCTATTATAAGAAATGACATACGATTTTCCCTCTTTGTATTATTATACCATATAGAGGTAAGATATGATATAATATTTAAGAGGTGATTTTAATGGAATACGTCGTATTTGATATTGAAACAACAGGACTAGATACAGAAAATGATAGAATTGTAGAACTTGGAGCTATTAGAATTAAAGATGATGAAGTGGTCGGTGAGTTCAACGAGTTAATAAATCCAGGTATTGAAATACCACAAATAGTTACTAATATCAATGGAATTACCAATGAAATGGTGGCTAATGAGGATTACCCTGGTGTTGTATTGATTCAGTTTGCAAAGTTTATTGACGGAGTAGATTATCTACTTGGTCATAATGCAATTAGATTTGATTATCCATTTTTAATGAATGAATTTAGAAGAAATTATGTTAAAAGTGAAGAGTATAATGTTAAAGATACAGTAAGGATTGCAAGGCTTAAATTGAGAAGACAATTAAGAAGTTATTCTTTAAAGAGTATTACAGAGTATTATGGAATAATAAATAGAGAAGCACATCGTGCATTATCGGATGTATATGCAACTTATGAAATATATAAAAAGTTGAATCAAGAATAAAAAAGGGCATCTCATAAGTATTATATTAATGAGGTGTTTTTTTATGAATAAATGTAGAATTTGTAATGAGGATCTATTTAACAAAATAAGTTTTACAAATCTATTTAATATGAATCTTACTGAACATGTCAAATGTAGGAATAATCTATTATTTAACATGGACAGTATTTCTTTTCCAATAACAAATAATCTAATCTATTATGATTATGCTTTTTATGATTTAAATCCCAAGTATAATACCAAATATCTTGAAACGATTTATCTAGGAAAGATTATTAAAAGAAATCTAGAAAATGAAATACGGTCAATTATTTTAGTCTATGGTGATAGATTATTTAGCAGTTTTAGTGGAGATGATTACAAAATATTATTCTCACTTTCAAATAGACCGTTTTTACTTATTTCTCTTGTTTATTTCGATTTAAGTGAAATAGTACATAAATATTTATAATTTTTTCAAGGTATTTTTGTAAAAAAAGAGTGAGAAATATGTTATAATATAGATATCAAAAAATAAAGGGAGATGATTTAATGAAAGTACAAGTTCGCGGAAAAAACGGATTAAGAATTACTAATGCCATTGAAGGTTACGCCGCTGATAAATTATCAAAGGTGGAAAGATACTTCAAAGAAGAACTGGATGCATTTGTGGTTTGTAAAATCTATAAAGATCATCACAAGGTAGAAGTCACAATCCCGACTAAGTTTTACACAATGCGTGCAGAAGTTAGTAATGATGACCTATACGCAGCGATTGATCTTGCAATTGACAAACTTGAATCCCAAATCAGAAAAAACAAAACAAAAGTAACAAGAAGTCTTCAAAAGAAAGAAGGAGTAAGCGAAATATTCGCAGATGCATTAGCCTTAGATTTAGAAGCACTAGAAAGAGAATTAATTTCTCCAGTTAGGAAAAAAAGTATTGTTCTAGACCATATGAGTGCTGAAGAGGCAATTATGGCGATGGAAATGCTTGGACATGATTTCTTCATTTTCAGAGATGAGGGTTCACATAAAGTAAACGTTTCGTATTTAAGACATGATGGAAAATACGGAGTAATTGAAACAGAATAATTTAAAATGCGCTTCGGCGCATTTTTTTTGGTATATTATGATATATTATATATATAAATTTAATTGCATAATAAAGTTAAATTATGATATGATATATATGACAATAATAGAGGTGGTAAAGGTGCTTAAGAAATTTTTTGATATTTCAAGAAAAGAATTAAAGAAATTAGCTCTTATAGCTGATAAAGTTTTAGCTTTAGAGAGTGATTATAAAAAGTTGTCGGATGAAGAACTACAAGCTAAAACAGAATTTTATAAAGAAAGATATACTAATGGCGAAACCTTAGAAGATTTAATGGTTGAAGCTTTCGCTACTGTAAGAGAGGCATCTACTAGAGTATTGAAGATGACTCCTTTTAGAGTACAAGTAATGGGAGCTGTTACAATTCATCAAGGTAATATTGCTGAAATGAAAACAGGTGAAGGTAAAACCTTAACCGCTGTTATGCCTGCTTACTTAAATGCTTTAGGAGGTAAGGGAGTTCACATTGTCACAGTAAATGAATACTTGGCAAGTCGTGAAGCTGAAGGTGAAATTGGAGAATTATTTAGATGGTTAGGATTAACTGTTGGACTAAACAAAAGAGAACTAACAAAAGAAGAAAAAAGAGCTGCTTATAACTGTGATATCTTATACTCTACAAACAATGAGATAGGATTTGATTATTTAAGAGATCACATGGTAATATATAAAGAGCAAATTACTCAAAGACCTTTAAATTACGCTATTATTGATGAGGTCGATTCAATTTTAATTGATGAAGCAAGAACTCCATTAATAATTTCAGGTGGAGCAAAAAATGTTTCTAACTTATATTTACAAGCTCAAGCATTTTCAAGAAACTTAGAGATAGATGAAGAGTTTGAAGTTGACATAAAAACTAAATCAGTTACGTTAACTGAATCAGGTATGTCAAGGGCAGAAAAATATTTTTCTGTTGAGAATTTATATGATTTAGGTAATGTTGGATTATTGCACAGTATTACCAATGCTTTAAAAGCTAACTTTACAATGGATATTGATGTTGATTATGTTGTTCAAGATAACAAAGTAATTATCGTTGATGGGTTTACTGGGCGCTTAATGCATGGTAGACAATTTAGTGAAGGATTACATCAAGCATTAGAAGCAAAAGAAGGTGTTGAAATCAAAAAAGAAACATCCACTTTAGCTACTATTACTTTCCAAAATCTATTTAGAATGTATAAAAAGTTATCTGGAATGACAGGTACTGCAAAAACGGAAGAAGAAGAATTTAGAAACATCTATAATATGTTAGTAATTGAAATTCCAACTAATGAACCAGTTATTAGAGAGGATTCTAATGATTTAATCTTTGCATCGATGAAAGCGAAATATAGTGCTATCGCAAATGAAATATTAGAAAGATATAAATTAGGACAACCAATGCTTGTTGGTACTATTTCAATTGAAACATCAGAATTACTTTCTCAGCTTCTTAAAAAAAGAGGAGTTAAGCATGAAGTGCTAAATGCAAAACAACATGAAAGAGAAGCATACATTGTTGAAAATGCAGGACAAAAACATTCAGTTACTATCGCTACGAATATGGCTGGACGTGGGACAGACATTAAACTTGGTGAAGGTGTTGTAGATTTAGGTGGACTAGCAGTATTAGGTACTGAAAGACACGAATCACGACGTATAGACAACCAGTTAAGAGGACGTTCAGGTAGACAAGGAGACCCAGGATTTTCTCGTTTCTTCTTATCCGCAGAAGATGATTTAATGAGAAGATTTGGAGGAGATAGATTCCAAAGACAAATGGAGATGCTAACAAAATCAAGAGATTCAAAAGATGAATCTCCGATTGATTTTAGAATTTTTAGTCGTATGGTTGAAAGAGCTCAACTTCAAATAGAAGGTAATAACTTTGATCGTCGTAAAACTGTTCTTCAGTATGATGAAGTTTTAAGAAAACAAAGAGAAGTTATTTACGGACAAAGAAGAGATATCTTATTCTTAGATTCAATCATTGAAATTGTTGATGGTATGGTTGAAAGAACAATGAATAAATTAGTGAACGAAAACACAAATTATGATGAAAAACTTCCAAAAGTAAATCGTGATGACTTATATAAAATCTTAAATGGTAGATATTTTGCCCCGGGAATTGTATCTATTTCAAAATTAGACAAAGAACCAAGTAAAGTTATAGAATACTTAAAAGAACTTGTAAAATTAGAAATCGAAGATAAAATTAATAAATTTGCGATTGATAAATTTAATGAATTCTTAAAAGTTGTTGTTTTAAGAGTAGTTGATACTTATTGGGTTCAACATATTGATCAAATGAGTGAATTAAGACAAGGTATTGGATTACAATCTTATGCCCAAGTTAACCCGCTTCGTGAATATCAAGAAGTTGGGTTCACAATGTTTAATGAACTTATCTTATCAATTGAAGATAATGTTACAAAATACGTACTAAGAGCGGTTATTAGAGACAACTTACAACGTGTTCAAGTTGCTAAACCAACAGCCACTCATTCAGGAAAAGAAGAAGAGACAAAAAGAAAACCACGAGTATCTACAAAAGTAGGTAGAAACGATCCATGTCCTTGTGGTTCAGGTAAGAAATACAAACATTGTCACGGAAGATAAAATACTGACTCAAGAGAAATCTTGAGTCTTTCTACAGGTGATATTATGCAAACATCAGAATTAAAATATGATTTTAAAGAACTTACTAAACTTTATGAAGAAGTTATATCGATGGTGGATTTAGAAAGTTTAGAAAAAAGAATAAAAGAACTTGATCAGTTAACTTATGATCAAGGCTTTTGGAATGACTCAAGTTCTGCTCAAAAGATTGTTAAAGAGCTCAAAAAAATGAAAAATAAACAAAATTCAATAAATGAATTAGTTGATTTATATGAAGAACTAAAAATAGTTTACGAATTTATCTTATTAGAAGAAGATATGGAAGATGAGTTCTTAAGTTTAAGTAAGAAATTACATTTAGTTGCTGATAAATTAAGTGTCAAATTATTACTAGAAGGTGAAACTGATATGCTCAATGCTATTATTGAGATTCATCCAGGTGCTGGAGGAACAGAATCTCAAGATTGGGCAGAGATGCTTTTTAGAATGTATAAGAGATATGGTGAAATATCAAATTATGATTTTGAGTTACTGGATTATCAAAAAGGTGATGAAGCAGGAATTAAAAGCGTAACTTTCTCTTTAAAAGGAGACCATAGTTATGGCTATTTAAAAGCTGAAAACGGTGTTCATAGACTTGTAAGAATTAGTCCTTTTGATTCTGGCGGGAGAAGACATACAAGTTTTGCAGGAGTTATTATTATTCCTGAAATAGATGATTCAATTGATATCGATATTAATCCAAACGATTTAAAGATTGATACATTTAGATCTAGTGGTGCTGGAGGACAAAGTGTTAATACAACCGACTCTGCAGTAAGAATTACTCATTTACCTACTAAATTAGTAGTAAATGTTCAAAATGAAAGATCACAATTCAAAAATAGAGATAAAGCAATGCAAATCTTAAAAGCAAAACTTTATCAATTAGAATTAGAAAAGAAAAAAGAAGAGATATCGAGTTATCGCTCGAATAGTTCTTTAATATCTTTTGGTTCGCAAATAAGAAGTTACGTGATGCATCCATATTCAATGGTAAAAGATCATCGTACAAATATTGAAACAGGTAATGTTTCTAAAGTGCTAGATGGAAACATTAGTGATTTCATTTTTGGGTACTTGAAGATGCTTGCTAGAGGTGAATAATAATGGTCAAACATAAAAAATTAAGAAGAATTACAAAATACGAACAGTATTTAATGATAACTATCGGTATTATATTAATGGTACTAGGATTTTATTATTTTCTATTCCCAGCTCATTTAGTAGCAGGAGGAGTAAGTGGACTTGGACTTGCATTTAATAAGTTCTTTGGCTTTAGAATTTCATTTGTTGTATTGATATCTAATATGGTCCTTTTAGGATTTGCTTTGTTATTTCTTGGAAAAAAAGTGTTTATTAAAAGCATTTATGGATCACTATTATTTCCATTAGTCCTATATCTTTTCGAACATTTCTTACCATTATTAGATATTCAAGATGATTTAGTAATTGCCGTTACCTTCGGTGGATTTTTTCTTGGCCTAGGATTTGGACTTGTAATAAAATATGGTGGAACAAGTGGTGGAACGGATATTCCTATTAGAATTTTAAATAAGAAATTAAAACTACCATTAAGTATTTCTATCTACTTAGTAGATGGAATTATTATCCTTTTAGGTGTTTTTGCTTTTTATTCTGAACATGGGATTAACGCCGGTCTTTACGCGATAATAACAATGTTTATTAGTGGTAAAGTTGCTGATATTGTAATCGTTGGGAATAATTCTAAAAAAGCAGTTCAAATTATTACTGATTTTCCTGAAAAAATTAAGAAATCAATATATGATGCAGTTTATAGAGGAGTCACAGAAGTAGAAATACAAGGTGGATACTCCAAAAGTAAAAAGACAATGCTTGTTACTGTTATTACAAGACAAGAGTATTATTTAGTTAGAAATATAATTGCTGAAATAGACGAGAATGCATTCGTCTATGTAACTCCAGCAACCGAAATACAAGGTGACTTTGAAGAAAGAGAGAGTGATGAATAATGAGTAGAAGAATAGTTATAATTTTATCTTTTGTTACTGCCATAGCTGCTAGTTATTTTGCTGGTACATACAGCACTAAAATTGATGCTACAGATGAAATTACAGATGAAGTTTTTTTGGAGGTAATGGATGATTTAATGGAAAATCATTATTTACAACCTACCAGAGAAATGTTGCTAGCTGGCGCAGTTGATGGAATGATAGGATCACTTAATGATCCATTTACGACTTATTTTGATCTTGAAGAAAGAGCTAGTTATGAAGCTAGTTTTGGAGAGTCTTATGTTGGAATAGGCGTTACAGTTGAGTTTTTAGAAAAACTTATAGTTGTTAAAGCCGTTTCAAAAGATGGTCCAGCAGATACTGCAGGAATTAGAGTAAACGATATCATCGCAGAAGTTGATGGAGAAGACATTATTAATCTTCCATTTTATGAATCAATTGGCATGATTATTGGGGACGTTGACACTGAAGTTTCAATTGGAGTTATTAGAAACGGAGTTGATGGAGTAATCTACTTAACTATGACAAGGAAAGTCATTCCTAATGCTACTGTTATTGTTGATTCTTTTATTAGAGATGAAGAACTAATAGGATATATCAAAGTAACAACTTTTGGAGACGAAACTTTAAATCTATTTTTAAGTGCACTTGCTGACTTAGAAACGGATGGAATCACAGGATTAATAATCGATTTAAGAGATAATGGTGGAGGACATTTATATACAGTTCAAAACATGTTAAATCAATTTTTAATTGATGATGGAACACCAATGTTTTCAACACAACATTATTCTCAAGGCGAATTAATTACAACTGAATACAATTCAAATAGACCAGAAAAAAGACATTACGAAATAGTAACTCTTGTTAATGAAAATAGTGCATCAGCAAGTGAAGTATTTTCTAGTGCAATGCAAGAACATGGAGGATATACTGTCTTAGGTACTACAACTTATGGTAAAGGTACAATGCAAACAGATATGTCAATCCTTGCAACAATTGGAGATAAACTACACATAACAATTGGTAAATGGTTTACTACTGATGGTGGTTGGGTTCATTATGATGGTGGAACTGATGGTGTTATTCCTGATGTTGTTGTTGAAAAAACAGATATTGAAAAAGCCTATAAAGTATTCCTCTTTGATGAAGAAGAAGACATAATGTATGATACTGTCGATTTAAGAGTAGCTAATATCCAAATAGTATTAAATATGATGGGTTATGATGTTAGAACTGACGGTTATTTTGATTCTTTTACTAGAACTGCAATTTTAGATATTCAAAATACAAACGGACTTACTGAATCAGGAAATATTGATGGTGATACCTTAGAAGTAATTAATGAAGCACTTGGAATATACCAAGATGATTTATTAAATGATACTCAATTAGAAGAAGCGATTTTACTATTTCTAAATGATTAATTTAATTGAAATAACAAAATCAAAAGGTAATCGCTACAAATTAATCATCAACAATAATTCCGTTGAAGAAAAACACATTGTCTCAGAAAACATAATTATTAAATATAATCTTTTATCACCAAGAGAACTGTCTCAATTTGAATATAAAACAATCATTAAAGTGAAGATTGAAGATGTTCTTTTTGAAAAAGCTCTTGTCTTTATTGATTTTAAGATGAGAACTATCAGTGAAGTAAAAAAACGTCTTAGAAAAGAAGTAGCTGACGAAGAGCTTATTAATAAAGTAATAAAAAAACTTAAAGATAAAAAGTTCTTAAATGATGATTTTTATGTTGAAACATATCTTAATGAAAAAATTGAGTATGACCTTGTTGGACCAAGACAAATTAAAGAAAAACTAATCTCTAAAGGGATTCATTTTGATTTAATAGACCAACACCTCATTAAGTATGAAGAGAAATATCAGTATGATAAAATTAATACTATTATTAAGAACGAGATTAAGTATAAAATAAAGAAACCATATAAAAAGGCATATCTCTCTTTAAAGCAAAAACTAGTTAATAAAGGATTTTCTTTAAACATAATTGAATCTTCATTGTTATCAAATAAAGAAGAGATTCAAGAGATGATTGATGAATTACCTCTATTAAAAAAAGAACTTACTAAATTACTAAAAAAATATGATATTAATAAGTATGAAGATAAGAACAAAGTAATCAAATCTCTTTTAAGTAAAGGATTTGATTATCAATTGATAAAAACTAGTGTGGAAGAAGGTAATCTTTATGACTAATTTAAATAAAGAGGATCTATATTTTTTTAATCAAGGAAAATTAATTGATGCTTACCGTATTTTTGGTGCACATTTAGAATTTGATAGCTTAGGAGTTTCTACTGGAACTCGCTTTACAGTATGGGCACCTCACGCCAAAGAAGTGAATGTCTTAGGAGAATTTAATGATTATCAAGCTTGGGTTCATAATTTAGAAAAGATTGATGAAACGGGAGTTTGGAGCATTTTTATAAAGGATGCAAAAGAATGGAATATGTATAAGTATGAAATAAAAACATTTGATGGAAGAACTCTTTTTAAGAGTGATCCTTATGCTTTTTTTAGTAGTAATAGACCTGAAACATTATCAAAGATATATAACTTAGAAGGTTATAAATGGCAAGACAAAGACTATATGAAAAATCGTCATCTTGACTCACCTTATGATAAACAAATGTCAATTTATGAAGTTCACTTAAGTAGTTGGATGACTAAACCTGATGGAACATTTCATAAATATAATGAACTTGTTGATATATTAATTCCTTATCTGGTTGATAAAGGATTTACTCATGTTGAATTAATGCCAATAATTGAACATCCACTTGATCAATCTTGGGGATATCAAGGAACTGGTTATTATAGCGCCACATCAAGATATGGAGTTCCCAAAGATTTAATGTATTTTGTTGATCAATGTCATCAAGCTAATATTAAAGTAATTTTAGATTGGGTCCCCGGACATATTTGTAAAGACGATCATGGTCTTTATATGTTTGATGGAGAACCACTATATGAGTATTCAGAAGAATGGAAAAGGGAGAATGTTGTATGGGGTACAGCAAATTTAGATTTAGGAAAAGGAGAAGTACAAAGCTTCTTAATTTCAAATGCTTTATATTGGATGAAATATTTCCATATTGATGGATTTAGAATAGACGCTGTATCGAATATAATCTATTTTTTAGGAGATAGTTCTCATGGTAAAAACGAAGGAGCAATTGATTTCCTTAGAAAACTAAGTATACAAGTATTTAAAGAACATAATAATGCTTTATTAATCGCAGAAGATTCGACTGCTTTCCCTAAAGTAACACATCCAATTGAACATGGTGGATTAGGGTTTAACTATAAATGGAATATGGGTTGGATGAATGACACCCTAGAGTATTTTGAAAAGGATTCAGTTTACCGAAAATACCATCATGATAATATTACTTTTGGTCTTCAGTATGCTTTTACTGAAAACTATGTTTTACCATTATCTCATGACGAAGTAGTCCATGGTAAACACTCCTTAGTTGATAAAATGCCAGGAGATTATTGGCAAAAGTTTGCCAATTATAGAGCTTTAATGGGTCTTTTATTTACTCATCCTGGAAAAACATTGTTATTTATGGGTGGAGAATTTGCTCAAATGCATGAATGGAAAGACCACACTGAACTCGATTGGAATTTACTAGAATATCCAATGCATGCTAGCGCAGCTAGATTTGTAATGGATATGAATTTAGTTGTAAAGGCAGAACCTGCTCTTTATGAACTTGATCATAAAATTGAGGGATTTAAGTGGATTGATGCAAAAAATAGTGATTACTCAATTTTCTCTTTTGTAAGATTCGCAAAAGATACAAATGATTTTGTTATCGTAATCTTAAATCTAACACCTATGGTGCATAATAACTTCAAATTAGGAGTTCCACAAAGTGGTAAATACTATGAAGTTATTAATAGTGATAAACAAGTATATGGTGGTTCAGATTTATTTAATGGAAATGATATTTTATCAGAAAATATAGAATGCAATGGGTTACCTCAGTCAATAAATATTAAACTGAGTCCATTATCAATCACAATTATGAAACGTGGTGATTAAATGAAAAAGAAAGTTGTAGCTATGGTCCTTGTAGGAGGACGTGGAACTAGACTTGAAGCAATCACAAAATCAACTGCTAAACCAGCGGTTAATTTTGGTGGAAAATATCGTTTAATTGATTTTGTTTTAAGTAACTTATCTAATTCTGGTATTTCAACAATTGGACTGATTACTCAATATGAACCATACGAATTACTAAGTTACGTTGAACATGGAAGCACATGGGATTTAGATGTTAATGAAGGGGGTATTTCATTCCTTACACCTTACACTTCAATGGAAGGTGAGTTATGGCAAAAAGGTACTTCGCATGCGATAAAGCAACATTTTAGATTTATCGAACAATACAATCCTGAATATGTCTTAATTTTATCTGGAGACCATGTTTACAAGATGAATTATAACTTAATGATACAACAACATATTGAAAGTAAATCTGAAATCACAATTGCTTCTTTCAAGGTGAATGATGATCCATCTAGATATGGAATACTTGACATTGATGGCCAATGTAAAGTTATTAGTTTTGATGAAAAACCAGAGTTTCCTAAGTCTAATTTAGCTTCGATGGGAATATATGTTTTTAATAAATCAGTCCTAAAAGAATTACTAGAAAATAGTGAAGAAGATGATGTTGATTTTGGTAAAGATATCATCCCTTTAGCACTAAAACAAAAAGTAGATATCTGTGCTTATGAATTCGAAGGATATTTTAGAGATGTTGGAACAGTAAAAAGCTTATATCAAGCAAATATGGATTTGCTTGATAACCCTCATTATTTAAAAGTCCAAGATTATAAGGATTTTCCTTTATTCACTAAATCAGTAAACTTACCACCACATCATATCGTTAGTAGTAAGAAAATTACTAATTCTATGATTAGTGATGGATGTTTAATTTATGGTGAAATAATTCACTCTATTTTAAGTAGTGGAATCATTGTGAAAGAAGGATCGATAATTAAAGATTCAGTTATTCATCCAAATGTAAAAATTGGAACAAACTGTCATATTGAAAAAGCAATTATTGTTGAAGGTTCAGTTATTTTAGCCGATACTTCACTCGTTTTTGATGAAGTAACTGTTGTTGATAATGATTTTTTATGGAAGATAGGTGAGCTCAATGAATAATAACTTATTCGCTGTAGTAGATGCTACTTTCAAAGATAACCTTGAACAGTTAACCTTGCACCGTATGCCTGGAGCTTTACCTTTTGCAGGGAAGTACCGTTTAATTGATTTTACTTTATCAAATGTCAGAAATTCGCAAATTACAAATGTTGCGATTTTTCCATATGGAAATTACCGTTCACTTCAAGATCATGTTGGAAGTGGGAAAAAATGGGATTTAGACAGAAGAAGAGATGGTCTATTTATCTTGCCACCTAAGAACCTTTACATATCACCTTCAGAAATGATTACATTCCAAAGAATGTATGAACACATCGAGTTTTTCAAGCGTTCAAGCCAAGACTACGCTTTAATTACATCTGCGAATATTGTTTGGAATATCGATTATTATGATTGTTTAGCACAACATATTAAAAATGATGTTGATGTTACTGAAGTGATGTACCAAAATATTAGATTAAAGACATTCATTATATCTAAGAAATTATTAGTAGAATATATTATGACTTATGATTCTTTAGAGTATAGAACAATGATTGAATTAGTAGAAAAAGCTCCTAACCTAAAAATTAATATTTATAAACATAAAAACTATACAAGAACTATCACAGATACTTTTAATTATTTAAAATCAAATCTAGATATGCTTAGATTTGATATTGGAATGAAAATATTTACACCTGAAAGACCAGTCTATTCAAAGGAAAAAACAGCTCCACCAGCAAGATACTTAAAAAATGCAGTCATTGAGAATTCAATGATATCAAGTGGTAGTATTGTGGATGGTACTGTAATAAATAGTGTAATTGCTAGAGATGTAAAAATAGCTAAAGGAGCAATTATAAAAAACAGTTTTGTAATGAGCAATAGTGTTATCGAAGAAAATTCTAATATAAATTACTGTATTTTAGATAAACAAACGATTGTTAAGAAAAATAGTAATATTGAAGGAACTTTGAATAGTCCTTATGTATCTCAAAAAGAACAAATAGTGACAAGTTTTGAAGACTTAAAAGTTCTATTTGTTGCAAGTGAATCTTATCCGTTCATTAAAACAGGTGGGCTCGCAGATGTAATTGGATCTTTATCTAGAAATTTAGCTAGACAAGGAGTTTCTGCGACAGTTATTTTACCGCTTTATAAAAAGATAAGAGAATCATTTATTGAAAGTTTAAAATCAGAATTTACTAAAACCATTATTTATGATGAAGAAAGATATAAAGTACGTATATATAGTTATCGATATAAAAAGGTTAAATACTATTTTATAGATAGTTTTGACTTCTTTGATACAGAAAATGTTTACGGATATGAAAATGATACTGATCGATTCGCATTTTTCAATAAAACAGTTGTTGATTTATTAGATGATTTAGATACTTTTGATTTAGTTCACATAAATGATTGGCATGCATCGCTTATCCCAATCTTAATTGATAATTCAAAACATAAAGGGCTAAAAACACTTTTAACGATTCATAATATTGATTATCAGGGAATAGCTAAAAATAATATTATTAAGAAAATTGGAATTGATAATTTTATCTACAAAGATGAAATGATTAATTTCTTAGAAATAGGTATTAATACAGCTTCTAAACTATCAACGGTTTCTCCAACATATAAAGAAGAATTAAAGTATGAGTATTACGGTAAGAACTTAACTTATTCTTTATTAAACAGAGAAAGAGATTTTTATGGAATATTAAATGGTATTTCAAGTTCATTTGATCCACAAATTGATAAAGCTATAAAAACTAACTATTCAGTTGATACTTTTGAGGGTAAATTAGAAAACAAATTATACCTTCAAAAGAAGATGGGACTTGTTGTAAATAAAGATAAATTTATAATTGGAATGGTTACAAGAATCGTTGAACAAAAAGGATTTGATTTAATCTTAAATTCATTTGATTCTTTACTTGAAAATAAAGATATCCAGTTTATTTTACTAGGTGCAGGAGATGAAAAATATATTGCTGAACTAGAAAAACTAGAACAAAGATTTCCGTCTAAAATTAAATTAAATATCGGCTATGACGCAACTAATCCAAACTATATTTACAGTGGGGCAGATATCTTCTTAATGCCTTCACGTTTTGAACCATGTGGACTTGGGCAAATGATTGCGCTTAAATATGGAACATTACCTTTAGTTAGAAAAACAGGAGGGCTTAATGATACTGTCTTAAAGTATGATCCTATTACAAAAAAAGGTAACGGATTCACCTTTAATAACTATGATGCGAATGAAATGAAAAACGGGATAATTAGTGCGTATAATTTATACAAAGATAATAAAAAAGACTGGAATAAATTAATTGAAAGAGCAATGAAATCAGATAATAGTTTAGTAAAATCTACCCAAAAATACATTGAGTTTTACAATGCTATTGTTAAAAACTAAACAAGGTAACGGTTTCATTATCTATTTATAAGAATTATTGCTTTCTATAAGCTATAATATAGATAACAAGGAGTGGTTTAAAATGAATCATTATTTTAAAGATGAATACACATTCATCAAAGAATTTAAAAATCGAATACAGCAAAGATACATTATAAATATTAATAAAGCTAGTATTAGACAAAAATATAACGTTTTAGGTGAAATGGTAAGTGAAGTTATTTCAAGTGACTGGCTTAACACAAAAAAAACTTTAAGTGAAAACAACTTAAAAGAAGTCCATTATTTTTCAATGGAGTTTTTAATGGGTCGTTTAATAACAAATAATATTATGAATTTAGGACTTAGAGATATTATCGAAAAAGGATTAAAAACTGAGAATATTGATATTAATGAAGTAGAAAATTACGAGGCTGACGCCGGACTTGGAAACGGTGGATTAGGAAGATTAGCTGCTTGCTTCTTAGATTCAATTGCTTCAATTGGTTACCCTGGATTTGGGAATGGGATTAGATATCGATATGGTCTTTTTGAACAAAAGATTGAAGATGGATATCAAGTTGAAAAGCCTGATGACTGGCTAAAAGATGGATACGTTTGGGAAGTTAGAAGAGATGAAGAAAGTTTGAATATACCTTTTGGAGGTTATGTTAATTTTGAAAATGGAGAAGCAGTTTATTATCCAAATGAGATTATTAATGCGATACCATATGATGTTCCTATTGTTGGAAATAAAAATGGTATTGTTACTAGTTTAAGACTTTGGAACGCTGAACCTACAGATGTTTATCCTGAGGATACCGATGCTTTTGAGTATGATTTAGCAATTAGAAACATTAGTGGATTCTTATATCCTGATGATGCAACTAAAGAAGGTAAAATATTAAGACTTAAACAACAGTATTTCTTTAGTGCAGCTGGAGTTAGAAGTATACTAGAAAAACACTATGCTAAATTTGGTACTTTTACTAATTTACCTGATAAATTAGTATTTCAAATAAATGATACTCATCCATCACTAGTAATAGCAGAATTAATGAGATTACTAGTCGATGACTACAAACTTTCATGGAATGATGCTTGGGATATTACTAATAAATCATGTGCTTATACAAATCATACTATATTAGCAGAAGCTCTTGAAAAATGGTCTGTCGATATTTTTAGACCAGTACTTCCAAGGATTTATCAAATTATTGAAGAGATAAATAGTCGTTTTTGCAGTATGTTAATAGAAAAAGGATATGAACAAGATAAGATTACTAGTTTAGCTATTATCGCTCATAACAGGGTTAGAATGGCTCATCTTGCAATCGTTGGATCGTTTAGTGTAAACGGTGTTGCAGCTCTTCATACTGATATTTTAAAAAAAATCGAAATGAAAGATTTTGATATACTTTATCCAAATAAATTTAATAATAAAACAAACGGAATAACTCATCGTAGATGGTTGCTTCATTCAAACAGAGAGTTATCTGCTATCATTGACAATGTTAGTGATAACTGGGTTAATGATCCTTTTGAATTAGAGAAATTATTACCTAAAGCAAAAACTAAAAAATATAAAAAGCTTATTAGTGACATGAAACTTAAAAAGAAAATTGATTTAGCAGCTCGTATCTATAAAGAACAAAAAATTAAATTAGATCCTAAATCTATTTTTGATATCCAAGTTAAAAGAATGCATGAATATAAACGCCAACTAATGAATGCACTTCATATAATATATGTATATAACAAATTAAAAACAGATGAAGATTTTAAAGCAAATTACCATCCTCATAGTTTTATCTTTGGAGCGAAAGCTGCCTCAGGATATTACTATGCAAAACTTATTATTAAATTAATTAATACTATTGCAAAAAAAGTTAACAATGATAAAGATACATCTGATCTTTTAAAAGTAGTATTTGTTGAAAATTACAATGTTACATATGCAGAACTCATTATGCCTGCATGTGATATTTCTGAACAAATTTCAACTGCTTCAAAAGAAGCAAGTGGAACAGGTAATATGAAATTCATGATGAATGGCGCACTTACTTTAGGTACTATGGATGGAGCTAATGTTGAAATTGCTGAACTTGTTGGTGAAGAAAATATCTTTATCTTTGGATTAAGCAGTGATGAAGTAAATAAACTTAATAAAGAGAAAACATATAACCCAAAAGGAGTATATAATAATCATTCTGATTTAAAATTAGTGATAGATCAACTTACTAATGGATTCTTTGAGAATGTAGATGAAAATGAATTCTTAGAAATAAGAGAGAAACTATTAACTAGAGATCAATACTTTGTTCTAGAAGATTTTGAAGGATATAGAGCTGCTCATGAAAGAGCAAATATCTATTATAAAGATCAAGATAAATGGAATGAATCATGTATAATAAATATCGCTAAGAGTGGCTATTTCTCAAGTGATAGAACAATAAATCAGTACGCTAAAGAAATTTGGAAAATAAAAACTATAAAATAATAAGAAAGTTCATTAGTACTTTCTTATTATTTAAGTTGACTATATCTAAAAACTAAATTATAATACAAGTGAATTAATCTTCAGGGCAGGGTGAAATTCCCGACCGGCGGTAAAGTCCGCGAGCGTGATAAAGACGCATGAATAGGTGTAACTCCTATACCGATAGTATAGTCTAGATGAAAGAAGATATTTTTATATCCTTTTTTTATTTTGTTGCCTAACGATGATCTAGTTCGTTAGCTTTTTTTTATTTTAAAGGAGGAACTATTATGAGAAATAGTCGAGTATTACAAATTGTTATTATTGCTAATTTAACTGCATTATCTTTATTGCTTTATATGTTGAAGTTTCCATTACCATTTATTTTCCCAGTATTTCTAGATATTCAATTTTCAAATCTTCCTGCAATCATTGGAGGATTTACATTAGGACCAATAGGTGGAGCAGCTATTGTAGTTATTAGGACTCTCTTTAAACTTCTAACTTCTGAAACAGCAGGAGTTGGGGAAATGATTGATTTAATAATTGGATTATCAACTGTTCTTACTTCATCTATTGTATATAAAAGAATTAAAACAAAAAAAGGAGCTATTATTGCAAGTTTTGCAGGGATGGCAGTTTGGATTATAGTTGCTGTGCTGACAAATTACTTTTTTGTTCTTGATTTTTATCTCGAGTTATATTTCAATGGAGATGTAGATTTACTTCTTAATTTGTTGACAGTAATTCCTGGAGTTACAGCTGAGAACTACATGTCAAAATATATTTTATATGCTATTATTCCGTTTAATGTTTTACTATCTGGATTAGTCTATTTAATAACTTTCTTAGTTTATAAAAGAATATCTCATCTTATTGATTTATTCGCAGCAAAACTTGAGAAGAAATAGAAAACATAATTACTTTAAACGCTTCTTTTGAAGCGTTTTTTTTGTTATACTGTTAGAGAGGTGATTTGATGTACAATAAAGCATTAGCAGCTAAGAAATTTATTGAATCAAAATATACAGGTAATCCTAAAACAGCAATTATACTAGGAAGTGGATTAACAAGCATAATGGATGAACTATCTAATAAAGTTGAAATTTTATATGAAGATATTCCTAACTTCCAAATTAGCACAGTAAAAGGGCATGTATCTAAATTGATTTATGGGACATTAGAAGGAAAAGAAGTACTACTTATGAGTGGCAGATTTCATTATTATGAAGGATACACAATGAAAGAAATTACTTTCCCTATTTATGTATTTAAATTATTAGGTATAACAAATCTTATATTAACTAATTCTTGTGGTGGGATTAATCTAGAAAAAGTATCTCCAGGAAGTATTATGGTTATAAATGATTTTATTAACCTAATGCCTACAAATCCATTAATTGGCGAAAATGATGAAAGATTTGGAGAGAGATTTCCAGATATGACTGAACCTTATTCTCTAGAATTAAGAAAAATTGCAAAAGAAAAAGCACTGAAACTCAATATTGATTATGTTGAAGGAACTTACACAGGATTTATGGGGCCTTATTACGAATCAAAAGCTGAAATTAGAATGATTAAGGCTATGGGTAGTGATGCTGTTGGTATGTCTACTGTACCTGAAACTATTGTTAGTAACTATTTAGGAATCAACACACTTGCTTTCGCAACTATAACAAACATGGCCACAGGAATTCAAAAGATGAAACATTCACATGAAAATGTTGTTGAAATGGCAAACAAGGCAAGTGTAAAATTAGCAATATGGATTAAAGAAATTGTTAAAGATTTATAGTCACATATTAGTAATTGTTAATTAGATATCTCTTATTTTATGAGTAAAAGATAATGCTAAAAAGCATTATCTTTTTTTAATAAAATATTTTTTTTACTTGACATTATGACACCGTGTCAACTATAATGGAAAATGTAGATTTTTACAGAAATAACTTACACACATATGGAGGAAACTATGAGTAAATATACTAGCTTTATAATAAAAAGAAAAAAATTATTGATTATTATATTAATGCTATTGAATGTTTTTGCTATTATTGGAATTACAAAGATTAAACTAAATACTGATTTTTCGATGTTTAGTCCTGATGAATCAGTTTATGAAGATAGATTAGAAGATCTTGAAGAAATTTTCGGTGAATTGAATCAGCTTGTTGTTGTGGTTGAACATAATGACTTTACTAATGGAACTATTTCAGAATTAAGAGATGTTCAAGCGCAAATGGAAGATATGGATAATATTGTTTATGTCCAAGGTGTTACACCAGAGTTTGTATTAATAAACTCAATTAATGTACCTATTGAAAGCATTAGTGCAGGTGATTTAGAAACTTATTATAGTAATTTTTCAGATTTTTCTCCATTGACAAAGAAAGATGATGTCTATTATTCATCATTTACAGTTTTCTTAACCAATGATTTTAATAAAGATGATATTAAGACTATTGAAAACATATTAGATGATACTTCATACACATCTTATATTTCGGGAGATTTATATAATCAATTAAAAATAAGTGACTATATAATAAAAATATTAATGTTTTTACCTCCATTGACAATATTAGTAATTCTTATTGTCTTTAGATGGCAAATGGGAGCGATTAAGCCAACACTACTTAGCGTATTACCAGCAGGAATTGGTTCTTTGTGGACATTTGGTATTATAGGATGGATAGGAAATGAAGTTTCAATATTAACAGCAATAGTTCCAATATTTATAATTGTAATTGGGTCTGCTGATGGACTCCATTTTATGTCTCATTTCCAAGATTCAAAAAAAGAAGGAAAAGCCAATATTAAATCTTTGAACGAAACTTTACAGATTGTTGGAATTCCAATGATTGTAACAACATTAACATCCATGGTAGGATTCATTTCATTGTTATCAATGAATACTAATAGTATCTTTGACTTGGCAGTCTTTTCAGCTTTAGGAATTTTACTTGCCGGGGTTGCTACTTGGTATGTTCTTACATTATTACTTATTGATAGTAAGAATATATTGCCGAAAAAGGAACATATAAAAAGAAAAGATGTTGGACTATATTTAAGAAAATTATGGGGATTCAAAATTATATTTGTAATAGTGTTTATTATTATAGGGAGTTTATTTGCTTATGGTAATATTAATAATGAATTTAACATGTTGATGATATATAAAGACTACACTGTTGTTAATAAAAATGCTGAAAAGATTACTGAAGTTAATGGGGGTAGTATTCCTGTATTTGTAACTGTTGAATTGGATAATTCAGTTTTAAGTTTAGACTCGATGGATGAAGTGAACTCTTATGTAGAGAGTTTAGAAAAATTAGATGAAGTAAATAAAATCGTTAATCCATATGCATTATTCAATATTGTTTATCAGAATATTGGAGATGGAGATATTCCAAATGATGGTGTTATCCAAATGCTTTACAATAATATAACTACTGATGAAAATAGTGTGATTAATAATTTAGTGTCAGTTGATTCCAATGTTGTTAGACTTCTAGTTTTCCCTAGAGATTTAAATAATAAGACACTATCTGTAATCGAAGAAGAAGCTCAATCTTATAGTGATAATATTAGTGTTACAGGAGTTCAGTATTTAATGAAAGACTTAAATGTAAATATTCAAGAAATGCAACTATTTAGTATTTTGTTGGCTCTTGGAGCGGTATTTGGAATGCTGATTCTAACTTTAAGAAGTATTAAGATAGCATTCTATAGTTTGCTTCCAATAATCATTACTGTTATATCTCTTTATGGATTCCTTGGAATTAGTACTATACCTCTAAACATTACTACTGTAATTATATTTAGTATAACAATCGGAGTAGGAATTGATTATGCTGTTCACTTTAGTAGTGTATATAGACATTACTTAAAAGAGGGTAATAACAATAATTTAGCAATTGAAAAAGCATATAATAATACTTCGAGACCTATTATAACTAATGCTTTGGGAATATCTTTAGGATTAAGCATTTTAATGCTTTCTCCACTTACAATTCATCTCAATGTATCTTTACTGATGTGGATATCAATGATTGTAGGTGTTGTCATTACTCTGACACTATTACCTTCGATATTTAGACAAAAATCATAAAAGATAAGGAGTAAATAGATGCCTAAAAAAATGTTTTTAAATATTTCTAAAGAAAAACAGAAAAAGATTATCAATGCAGCAATAAAAGAATTTACGAGTAAATCATTTGAGAAAGTTAGCGTAAACTCTATTATTAAAATAGCTGATATTCCAAGAGGATCTTTCTATACTTATTTTGATAACTTGGAAGATTTATTCAATTATATTATGGTCCAAATAAAGGAAGAAAGATTTATGTATGCAAGACAATTAATTACTAATTCAAACAATGATTTTTTTACTTTTATAAAGAAAATATTTGCATATGATTTTGATTCTTATTCAAATAAATATAGATATTCTCTATTTAGAAATTATATTCACTATATTCAGTACTATAAAAAAGGATCTTTAAAGAATGATTTACTTATTCCAATGGTTCATTCGATTGATAAAGGTGAAAAACTATCTGAATTATTCAATTTTAAGAAATATAAATTAAGTATAAATGAGTATTTGGATATTATGGAAATGTCTATGGTATTAATGATTAATACATTTTTAAAGTCTGAGTCTGAAAATATAGAAAAAGACTTAGCTATTGCATTATTTAATCGCCGAATGGATATTATTAAGTTGGGCATAATTCAAAACAAAAAGAACGAGGAGGAAACAAAATGATTGTAGTTCCATTTGTGATAATATTCACATTACTTGCATTTTATCAAGGAAAATTTATTCGTAAACATAATGTTAAGTTTTATATAGGGGCATCAATTCTAAGCGTTATTGCCTTCCTGATTGCCGACAAAGTAAAAATAGTTGAACCATTTATCCAAGGATATTTTGGGTTAAGCTTGTTGTATATAGTTATGGTTACCGGAGCATTAAACAAGAAATCAAAACTTAGTTCAAAACTAGCTGGTGTAAGAAGAGAGTATTCGATTATTGGATTTATTTTATTAACACCCCACTCATTAAATTACTTTATTGAATTTTTAAGTGACATTACTAAAATTCAAGAGTGGTTAGGAATTGTAGCTTACGCCATCATGGTTCCGCTATTTATAACATCATTTATGGTATTTAGGAAGAAGTTTACTTTCAAAGGATGGAAGAAATTACAAAGATGGGCGTACTTATCATATATTTTGATTTTCTTGCATTTAATATTGGTTGCTAAGATGCCTAATCTAGTGATCTATATTGTTCTATTTACCCCATACATTTATTTCAAAATTGTTAAAGAATTAAAAATATATAAAAAAAAGAATTGATTGCCTAAGGGCAAATCAATTCTTTTTAGTTAGCTTTTAAGGGTTTTCTTTTTAATAATTTTGGACTATATATTTCAATAAGTAATAATCCTATTGGTGCAGTAACTATAATAGCAAGGGCACTTAAACTTAAGATTATATTACCATTTTGTACTCCATAACTTAGAGGTACGGAACCAAGTACTGCTTGGACTGTTGCCTTTGGCATATTTCCGATAATTGAGAAGACTTTTTGATTATTTGTAAAGTCTGATTTATGTAATGCAATTAATACTCCTAAAGTTCTTCCTAGAAGTCCAAGTATGATAATTCCTAATCCTATAATTAGATATTCACCAATAATTGAAATATCAGCTAAGAAACCAATTGTGAAGAATAATAATACTTGAGCATATGTCCAAACAATATTTGTGTACTTTTTCATATAAGTTCCAATATCCTTATTCGCTTCATTCAAATTGTATCCTAAAGTCATAATAGCTATCATCTCTATAATAAAGATATAGTGTCCATATTCTTTTAGGAGCAGTGAAATTACAATAACAAAAATAAATTGAGCAATTTGTAACTTTTTATTATCTGTATGATTTAAGAAATTACCAAGTCCATATCCAACAACTGCACCAACTATTCCACCAAGAATAATATTGATAGGAGCTAATAGAAGTAGTGACATTGAGTTTCCTTCACCTAAATAAAGAGCCAAAAAGACACTAAACATTGTTAAACTTACTACATCATCAAAACTAGTCGCAGCTAAGTTTAGAGTTGTAACGTCTTTATCGTATCCTTCATCCATCAATTTAGTCATTGAAGGAATTACAACCGCAGGACTTACTGCACTAACTATAAAACCAAACATAAAAGCTTCATAAATTCCAAAATTTAAGAAATAGAAACTAACCGCAGTTAATATAAATGCTTCAATTATATTAGGAATTGTGCCAAGTAATAAAACTCTAATACCAATTTTCTTAATAATTGCTTTTTCAATTCCAAGCCCAGCTTTAAGTAAAATAATACTTAAGGCAAAACTAGTAATTATTTTAACAACTTGATCAGTAATCAAATAATCATACGCAAAGAAATTACCAATAACTAGTCCAGTTAATAAATAACCGAGTAGTCGAGGTAATTTAAGTTTATTAAATAATATTCCTACACCATAAGCTAGGATGAATACTAATACTATAAAAATTATTAAGTTCATATTTCTCACCTGTTATAATTATACACATAAAGACTATAAAGTAAACAAAAATAATAGTTCGTTTAATTTGAAATAATTATAAAAATGTAATAAAATTAAAAGGTAAAATAATAAGGAGGAAATATTATATGGCTTATGAAAATGATTTTTATGTTACAGGAGCAAAAGTAGGAAAACCTGCTCCGAAATTTGAAATGGACGCTGTTATGCCTGATGGTGAGTATTTAGACCGTTTTGGTAAAGTAAACTTAGATGAATTATTAGAACAAGGTAAATGGGTAGTATTATATTTTTATCCATTAGATTTTACTTTTGTTTGTCCAACTGAAATTAAAAGATTTAATGCATTAACGAAAAAATTCGAAGAGAAAAATGCAGTCTTGATTGCATGTTCTACTGACTCAGTATTTAGTCATCTTGCTTGGCAAGAAAGAAAAGATTTAGAAAGACTAAAACATATACATGCATCAGATAACAATCACGTTGTTAGTGAAGCATATGGTGTCTTAGATGATGAATTAGGTGTTGCTTGGAGAGGTACTTTCTTTATTGCACCTGATGGTACGTTGAAAGCTGCTCATGTAAATCATGGTGAGGGTGGAAGAAACGTTGATGAAGTATTAAGAACATTAGAAGTATTCCAAAACGAAGTAGAAGGTAAAATGGTACCTTGTGGATGGAATCCTGGAGAAGAATTCTTATAGAAATTAAGATAAAGATTTGAGTTATCTCAAATCTTTTTTTTATGGTATAATACTTAAGATATGCATTCTTAGGGGTATAAATATTAGATCCCCTTATAAAATACTAGGAGGTTTTTTTATGCCAAAAAATACAATTAAATTTTATAATTTGATATTTCCGATTTTTATCTTATTTATCATCCCCCCTTATCTTATTTTAGCAATTATAGGAAACTTACTAATTGATGGATTAATAGTGTTCATAGTATTAAAATTCAATAAAGTTGAGTTTTTATCAAATACTTTTAAAAAAACTGTTTTCAAAGTTTTTTTACTCGGATATCTTGCAGATATTATAGGAGCAATCATCTTAATTGGTATATATTCTCTATTTGAACCTACTATTGGGTACTATCATATTTGGAATAACCCATTATCAGTTATTGTTCATCTTATTGTTGTTGGATTTGTAGGGTATCTCATATATATGTTTAATAAATATATGTTGAATAAAACAATAATAGATGAGATAGTCATCTTTAGATTAGCATTATCACTAGCAATTATTACTGCACCTTGGACCTTCTTGATTTCAGCATCATTATTTTATTAATTATGAGTATTTAGATTTAACATTTTTTTAATAAATATTAAAAAATCTTATTTAGAATTTATATTTTCATTATCCATAAAAAAGACTGTTTTGCGTTGTAAAAATAGTCTTTTTATATTATAATAAGGATTGGAATTTTTTATAAAGGAGTGATTAATTGATGTACAAACTAGAATATCAAAAGTGGATGAGTTTTAAAGGCTTAGATAACGAGTTTTTAGATGAACTAAAAACTATGAAGGAAGAAGAAAAAGAAGATGCATTTTACCGTAGTTTAGAATTTGGAACTGGTGGAATGCGTGGAGTTATTGGAGCTGGGATAAACAGAATCAATACTTATACAATAAGAAAGGCAAATTATGGCTTTGGTAAATACCTTTCACTTCATTATAAAGATGAAGTATCTAGGGGTGTTGTGATAGCTCATGATAACCGTAATAAGAGTGTTGAATTTGCAAAAGAGAGTGCTTGTGTGCTCGCTACTTTTGGAATTAAAGCCTATATTTTTGAAAGTTTAAGACCTACCCCAGAATTATCATTTGGAGTAAGAAGACTAAACGCCATTGGTGGAATTGTAGTTACTGCATCACATAATCCTCCAAAATATAATGGTTATAAAATATATGATGAAGAAGGATGTCAATTAGTTCCAAGATATGCAGATGAAGTAATCAAATATGTTGAAGAAGTAGAAGATGTATTTAAGATTGATTATGTTGATTACGAAGAAGCAATAGAATCAGGAATGATTGAAATAATTGGAAAAGAAATTGATGAAGAGTATTTAAAATTAGTTGATACTGTTCAACTTAGAGATAATGAAGAAAAAGAGGTTAAAATAGTGTTTACTCCACTTCATGGAACATCGGCTGATATTGGAGTAAGAGCATTAAGAAATAATGGATATAAAGTAATTCCTGTAGAAGAACAAATGGTTCCTGATCCAAATTTTAGCACAGTTAAATCGCCAAATCCTGAAAACAAAGAAGCATTTGAATATGCGATAAGATATGGTAAAGAACATAATGCTGATTTACTAATCGCAACAGATCCAGATGCTGATAGATTAGGTGTTGCTTGTTTGCATAAAGGGGAATATATTTTACTTACAGGAAATCAAACAGGAGCAATTCTTGTTGATTACATTTTAAGAACAAGAAAAGAACAAGGAACTCTTCCGGTAAAAGGAATGGTTTATAATACAATAGTTACTAGTGAACTTGGCGCGAAAATCGCTAAAAGTTTCGGTATGGATGTAACAAGTACTCTAACAGGATTTAAATTTATTGGTGAACAAGCTAAACTTATTGAAGATACTGATTATGAATTTATGTTTGGATATGAAGAAAGTTATGGATATGTTATTAAAGATTTTGTTAGAGATAAAGATAGTATTCAAGCCTTATTGTTAATTAGTGAGATTGCTAATATTGGTAAACTAGGTGGTAAAACTTTATATGATTATTTATTATTTTTATATGAAGAATATGGTTATTATTATGAAGATTTAGCTAATATTGCTCTTGAAGGTGTTGAGGGTGAAAATAGGATTAAAGAAATTATGAATTTCTTTAGACAAAATAAGCCAAGTATGATAAATTCTTTAAAGGTTGTTAAAGTTGAAGACTATCAAGAAAGTATAAGATTTATTGATGGTAGAGAAGAAGTAATTGATTTACCAAAATCAAATGTCTTAAAGTTTGTGATGAGTGACAATTCTTGGTTTGTATTAAGACCCAGTGGTACAGAACCTAAACTAAAAATATATATTGCAGTATTAGATAACTCTTTAGAATTATCGAAAAAGAAAAATGAGAATATAAAAAATGAAATACTTAAGATAATCGAAAATATTTAAGAATATTAAGAGGACGTGATTACATGATTAAGAAATCAAGACAAGTAAGAGACTACAAGTTACTTGATAAAACACTACCTACATTAAGATATGTAAATCCTGAGGAAGTATTTATTCATTTACAAAATAATCGTTGTAAAACTTACGATATATTTGTAAAAGAAGGAGATCATGTTTTACTAGGAGAAGTTATCGGAATGCGTCATGGGGGATTCTTTGAACAACCAGTTCACGCTACAGTTAGTGGGACAGTTGGTAAAATAAGTAAGAAATTCCACCGTACTGGTCGTAAAGTAGATACTGTTCATATTAAAAATGACTTCTTAGATACGATGCATGAAAGTGTAGTAGATAGATCAATTGAAGAAATAGAGAAACTTACTCAAGATGAAATTGTGGAAATAGTAAAAGAAAAAGGATTAGTAGGACTTGGAGGAAGTGGATTTCCAACATACATTAAGTTAGCTACTAAGGAAAAGATTGATACCGTTGTTATAAACGCAGTTGAATGTGAACCTTATTTAAGTTCTGATTATCGTATGATTTTAGAACATCCAGGAGAAATACTAGAAGGTCTAAAATATATTATGCAAGCATTAAATGCAAAAAAGGGACTTATTGCTATTAAATCTAAGAAGACACCTTTATATCAAATCTTAAGCCAATTACTAAATACAAGATATAAAGATTTGAATGTTGAAGTTGCAAAACTTGGGAATCATTATCCTCAAGGTTGGGAAGTTGAAGTTTTCAAATGGGCTCTTGGTATTGAAATACCTCATGGACAACTTCCAATGAAGTATGGTGTAATCGGATTTAACGTTACTACTGCTTATGGAATACATAGTGCAATAAGACATAATTTACCTGTTTATGAAAGACATTTCACAGTAAATGGAGATGCTGTTAAATTCCCGCAAAATATAAGAGTAAGAGTAGGGACTTCAGTTAAAAAATTAATTGAAATAAGTGATGGATATGATACATTACAAAAAGAAGTAATAGTTGTGATGGGTGGACCGATGATGGGTACATCTACTGTAAGTGACGATGTTATTGTTTCTAAAACAACTACATCAGTTTTAATATTTAAAAACGTTGAATACAAAGAAGAACCTTGTGTAAGATGCGGAAGTTGTGTATATAGTTGTCCCGCTCATTTAGAACCAGTTCAAATAATGAATGCAGTGAAACGAAATGATAAAGATGTAATGAAAGGTCTTGAAGCTTTTAAATGTATTGAGTGTGGATTATGTACATATGTTTGTACAAGTAAAATCCATGTTACTGATTACATTAGAAAAGCTAAAAGATTGATTGGGTGATAATATGGAAAATACATTACCGAAAATAATAAGGAAAACTAGTCCTTATTTAAAAAGACCAAAAGCAAGCGTTACTAGAATGATGCGAGATGTTACAATTGCCTTGCTTCCTGTAACAGCATTTGCCATTTACAAGTTTGGAATGTCTGCTGTTGTAATAATTGTTTTAAGCATTTTATCAATGGCAGTTACAGAATATATTTATTATCAAATAGTTGATAAACTAGATGGTGATAAATTTAAATTTAAGAATAAAAATTTCACATTATATAACTTTAGTGTAATTACGAGTGGATTAATATATTCATTAACTTTACCTGATAATACACCAGCTTTTGTTGTTGTTATTGGTGCAGCATTTGGGATATTCTTTGGTAAATTAATCTTTGGTGGATTAGGACAAAATGTTTTTAATCCTGCAGCATTAGGACGAGTATTCATTGTTGTAAGTTTTGGAACGATGATGACTTATGATGTTGATACAGTTGCTGGTGCAACTGCACTTGGAGTATTGAATAATGATGTATTCAATATTGCAGTATTAGAAAACTTTAAATTAATGAACTTATTCACAGGAATTGGTATTCCTGGTAGTATTGGAGAAATGAGTGCAATATTACTAATTCTTGGTGGAGTATATTTAGCATTTAGAACAAGCTTTGAAGTTAGAATTCCTTTAGTTTATGTAGGAACTGTAGCTTTGCTTGCTGGAGCTGTTGCTATATATAAAGATCTTGGTATTTGGTATCCAGTATTTCATGTACTAAGCGGTGGATTATTATTTGGGGCTATCTATATGGCAACTGATCCAATAACCTCCCCAATTACTAAAGGTGGAAGGATCTATTTTGCTTTCGCTCTAGGGGTTCTAACATTCTTTATTAGATTGTTTGGGGCTTATCCTGAAGGTGTAGTATTCAGTATTTTAATTATGAATATGTTTGTTACTTCATTTGATTATTATAAATGGACTAATCAACAAATTACTAAAAGACAAAAACTTATCTTTACAATTGTCGTGTTAGTCACGATTGGTATTACGATTGTAGGTGTTAGTTATGTTGGATAAATTAAAAATAGCATTAGTGCTAGTAGTAATTGGAGCACTAAGTGGAATTATAATATATGGAATTAATGAACTAACATATGATACTATCCTTGAAAATAGAATCGAACAAGAAAGAGGTTATTATAAAGATTTATTTAACCTTGAACAAGATGATATTATAACAACAAGTGAACCTATATTATTAGATGATGGACTTGATGAAGAATTAATATTGTATGATGCAGATGATAATATTATCGGATATATTTATAAATCAACATTAAAGAATAACTATGGAGATGTAACGGTATTAGTTGGAATAACAACTGATGGTATAATATCAAATGCTGTAATATCTTCTACAACAAACACTGTAACTTTCGTACAAACAATTAAATCTAAATATATTGGTAACTTTGCTAATCAAGATGTTACTGATATCCAAATAGATAGTAGAACTGGAGCAACATATACTTATACATCTGTTGTAGATGTAGTAACTTATGCTTCAGAGTACTATTTAGAAAGTAGAGGTGAATAAAGATGAGTAAAAAAGAAAACTTTTTAAAAGGATTCTTAAAAGAAAATCCAATCTTTGTTTTCCTTCTAGGAATGTGTCCAGCACTTGCTGTAACAGCTACATTTGAAACAAGTTTAGGAATGGGATTACTAGTTGTATTTGTTTTAACTAGTAGTAACATTGTTGTAAGTGCAGTTAAGAAATGGATTCCTCATGATGTTAGAACACCAGCTTATATCGTAATCATTGCAACATTTGTAACAGTTGTTGGAATGGTAACTGAAGCTTATGCACTTGATTTATATCTTGCTCTTGGTGTTTTTATTCCTTTAATAGTAGTTAACTGTTTAATACTAGGTCGAGCTGAAGCATTTGCTTCTAAGAATACTGTCGTAGATAGCGCAATTGACGGTATAGGAATGGGACTCGGGTTTACTTTCGCATTAGTAGTTATCGGAATACTAAGGGAGTTCTTAGCAACTGGTGGAATTATGTATGGAGTGTATCTTCCTTTCTTTGTAGATGCACCTATAACAATCTTTAGTTTAGATATGATAATTAATTTATTTACTAATGGATTTGTAATATCTGATTATGGATTAAAAGTATTTAGTCTTCCTCCTGGTGCGTTTATCGCTCTTGGAATAATACTTGCAGTATTCCAATTTAAAAAAGCAAGAAAAGATAGAAAAGCAGCAATTGCAAAAATGGAAAGAATTGCAGAACTGAAAAGAGTTGCACTTGAAAAGAAAAAACAAGCAGCACTAAAATTAGCAAAGGCAGGTGGTAAATAATGAGTTTTGCTATATTCGCAACAGCAATAATATCAGCTATGCTGATCAATAATGTAATCTTAATGCAATTCCTCGGAATTTGTCCTTTCCTTGGTGTTAGTAAAAAAAGTAGTGCAGCAATAGGAATGAGTGCAGCAGTATTATTCGTTATGGTAATAGCTTCTGCAGTAACTTACACTTTGTATGATTTAGTATTATATCAATATGGTATACCATATATATCTACAATTGCTTTTATCTTAGTAATTGCTAGTTTAGTACAATTTGTTGAAATGTTTATTAAGAAAACGAGTAAATCTTTATATAAAAGTTTAGGTATTTATTTACCATTAATTACAACTAACTGTGCAATTTTAGGTGTAAGTGAAGGCAATATTACAAATATCTGGACTAAAACAATTCCTTACTGGGAAGGTTTACTAATTGCTGTAACTACAGCACTAGGAACTGGGTTAGGATTTGGATTAATTATCTTCGCATTTTCATCAATTAGAGAAAAACTTGAAGCTAGTAATGTACCTGATGCTTGGAAAGGTGTTCCTATTAGCTTAGTAGTTGCTGGAATTATGAGTTTAGCATTCTTAGGACTAGCAGGTATAATTTAATGGAGTTCTTAGTGCCGGTTTTGCTTATCGGTGGGTTAGTATCATTATATATTGGGAGTTACATGCTTAACAAAAGAATCCCAATCCCAGAAGAATGTAAAGTTATAGTTGATGAAGAGAAATGCACTACATGTCATATTTCTACATGTAGCAACAAGAAGTAGGAGGAGTAAATATGACAGCCTTAATTACATTATCAATAATGGGACTAGTTTTAGGACTAGGATTAGCTTATGCAGCTGAAATATTAAAAGTTGAAGTTGATGAAAGATTAGAAGCAGTAACAAATTTCCTTCCTGGACTAAATTGTGGAGCTTGTGGGTTCCCTGGTTGTGCTGGATTTGCTGAAGGAGTTATGGATGGAGACGTTGAAAAATTATCTGATTGTAAGCCTGGTAAGGATGTACATTATGATCCGATTATAGAATATTTAGCAGAACATCCTAATCCAGATGGAACATTAGTTAAAATTTCAAAATAGACAAGTCTTCGGACTTGTCTATTTTTTAATTGAAACATAGAGCAATATCAAAATGTAAACGCTTTTTCAGCTCTTTTTTAGGGTTGTATTAGTTGAAAAGCAAAATTATAAATGATATAATTATGTCGGACTTTTTAGAAAAAATATATAATATAGAAAGGTGAAAATCTATGAAAAGAATTTATATGTTTGGTGAGGGTACTAAAGAACAAAAGAATTTACTTGGTGGTAAAGGTGCTAACTTATCAGAAATGAAAACAATGGGTGTTCCAGTTCCTTCTGGGTTCACTATTACTACTGAAATGTGTACTGATTACTACAAAAATGGAGGAAAGAACTCAAAAGAGTTACTTGCTGATATGAGAGTATATGTTACAAAACTTGAAAAGGAAACTAATAAAGAATTTGGTAGTAATACTGATCCTTTATTACTTTCAGTAAGAAGCGGGGCAAGAGTATCAATGCCTGGAATGATGGATACTATCTTAAACTTAGGTTTAACTGAAGAAGCTGTTTTAGGAATGGTTGAAAGAACTGGTAATCCTAAATTTGTTTATGATATCTACAGAAGATTCATTCAAATGTTTGCTGAAGTTGTTCAAGGGTTAGAATACAATTTATTTGGAGACGTTATTGATAGCGTTAAAGAAGAAAAAGGATATTCTGGTGACTTAGAAATGACTGCAGAAGATTGGAAAAAAGTTGCTGAAGCATTTTTAGTAACAGTTGAAAAAGAAACGGGAGCTCCATTCCCACAAGATCCATTCATTCAATTAGAAATGGCAGTTAATGCTGTATTTGAATCATGGGATACACCACGTGCTAGAATTTATCGTGATCATAACAAAATCGATCATTCTTGGGGAACAGCAGTTAGTGTTCAACAAATGGTATTTGGTAATACTGGAGAAAATTCAGGTACTGGAGTTTTATTTACAAGAAATCCTAAAACTGGAGAAAAAGAAATCTTTGGAGAATTCTTATTTAATGCACAAGGTGAAGATATTGTTGCTGGAATCAGAACTCCATTAAAACTTGATGAATTCGCAGTTAAATCTCCTAAGATTTACAAAGAATTAACTACTATCTTAGATAACTTAGAAGCTCATTATAGAGATATGCAAGATATTGAATTTACAATTGAAGATGGAATTTTATTCTTACTTCAAACAAGAAATGGTAAAAGAACTGGTGCAGCAGGAATTAAAATTGCAGTTGATATGGTAACTGAAGGATTGCTAACAAAAAAAGAAGCAGTAGCTTCAATTGATGTTAATGCAGTTGATCAATTATTACATCCAGTATTTAATCAAGCATCTTTAGACGAAGCATCTATTATTACTAATGGACTTGCAGCAAGCCCTGGGGCTGCTACAGGTAAAATCGTATTTAGTTCTGAAAGAGCTAGTGAATTAAAAAAAGAAAGCAATCAAAAATTATTATTATTCAGAAAAGAAACTTCTCCTGAAGATATTGAAGGTATGATCTTATGTGAAGGTTTTGTTACTCAACTTGGTGGTATGACAAGTCATGCTGCAGTAGTTGCTCGTGGTATGGGTAAATGCTGTGTATCTGGTTGTGGAGAACTTCAAATTAATGAAGAAGAAGCTTATATGATTATTAATGGCGTTAAATATCCTGAACTTACTCCATTCAGTATTGATGGAACTACAGGTAATGTTTACGCTGGAACTATCGAAACAAAATCACCTGAATTTAGTGAAGATTTCCAAACTATTCTTTCTTGGTCTAAAGAAATCAAACACTTAGGTGTTAAAGCTAATGCTGATAACGAAAGAGATAGCTTACAAGCATTAAAATTTGGTGCTGAAGGTATTGGACTTTGTAGAACTGAACATATGTTCTTCGATGACACAAGAATCACGGACGTTCGTCGTATGATTATTGCTGATTCATTAGAAGAAAGAGAATTAGCTTTAGAAAAATTATTACCTCACCAACTTAAAGATTTCACTGAACTCTTCACAGTTATGGAAGGTAAAACAGTTTGTATTCGTTTACTAGATCCACCACTTCATGAATTTTTACCTCAAGCTGACGAAGTTGACGAAGTTGCTGCTAAATTAGATATTACTCCAGAGAGATTACATAGAGCACTTGAAACTTTACACGAATTCAACCCAATGTTAGGACACCGTGGTTGTAGATTAGGAGTTTCTTATCCTGAAATTAGTGTAATGCAAACTAAAGCAATCATTATGGCGGCTATTGCTGTTGCCAAATCTGGTAAAGTTGTTAAACCAGAAATTATGGTACCACTTGTATCAACTATAAAAGAATTATCTTACTTAAAAGAATATATTATCAATACTGCTGATGCATTAATTGCTGAATCAGGAATTGAATTAGAATACAAAGTAGGAACTATGGTTGAAACTCCTCGTGCTGCTTTAATCTCAGACGAAATTGGAGAAATTGCTGATTTCATTAGTTTCGGAACAAACGATTTAACACAAATGACATTCGGATTTAGTCGTGATGACGCTGGTAAATTCTTAAAAGATTATAAAGAAAAAGATATCTTAGATTCAGATCCATTTGCTGCTGTCGATCAAAAAGGTGTTGGGAAATTAGTTCAAATCTCAACTGCTGCAGCTCAAAAAG
>JAOZRX010000036.1 GCA_029939945.1 Candidatus Izemoplasma sp.
GTGGTAAGTCTTCTTTAGCATTTGATACAATATATAAAGAAGGACAAAGAAGATATGTGGAGAGTTTAAGTGCTTATGCTAGACAATTTCTTGGAAATATGGAAAAACCTGATGTTGAAAGTATTGAAGGATTAAGCCCAGCAATAAGTATTGATCAAAAAACTACTTCTAAGAATCCTCGAAGTACTGTTGGAACAGTGACTGAGATATATGATTATTTACGATTGTTATATGCAAGAATTGGTAAACCAATTTGTCCGATACATCATATTGAAATTTCTTCTCAAAGTATTGAACAAATGACTGAAAAAGTACTGAAAATCGCTGAAGGAAGGGTTATTATATTAGCTCCTTTAGTTAAAGAAAGAAAAGGAACTCATCAGAAAGTACTAGAACAATTAAGAAAAGAAGGTTATGTTAGAGTAAGAATCAATGGAGAGATTCATGATTTAGATAATGACTTTGACATGCATAAAAATAAGAGATATACAATTCAAGCAGTTGTTGATAGATTAAGAATGAAAGAAGGAGTAAGAAGTCGTTTATTTGAAGGTCTTGAAACCGCAGCGAATTTAGGAGAAGGAAAAGTTGTTGTATTAATAAACGATGAGGAACATCTATTTAGCGAACATTATGCATGTCCTAAATGTGATTTTAATATTGGAGAATTACAACCAAGACTTTTCTCATTTAACGCTCCATACGGTTCTTGCCCAGAATGTCATGGACTTGGGCATAAAAGAAAAATAGATCCTAAACTGTTAATTCCAGATGATAATTTATCAATTGAAGAAGGAGCAATAAAAGGGTGGCAAAATACTGAAACATATGCTTTTTCAATGTTAAGACAAACCGCTGCGCATTATAAAATTGATTTAACTAGAAGAATAAAAGATTTAACTACTGAGGAATTAGATATAGTTTTTTATGGAAGTAAAGATAAGATTACTTTTATCTTTGGAGGAAGAACTGAAGATGGATATAAACATCAAAAAAATGATGTTTATGAAGGTGTAATCACAAATCTTGAAAGACGATATATGGAGACTACATCACGCTTTATGCGTGATTGGATAGAAGGATATATGTCTGAGAGTACTTGTAAAGTTTGTAAAGGAAAGAAACTAAATAAAAAAGCCTTAAGTGTAAAAGTTGGAGGGATAGATATTATTGCTCTTACCGATTACTCTATTAAAGATACGATTAAGTTTTTTAGAAATATTAAATTAAATGATACTGATAAAAAAATAAGTGAAATGGTTTTAAAAGAAATAATTGAGAGATTAAGTTTTTTAGAAAATGTAGGATTAAATTATTTAACTTTATCTAGACAGTCTGCTACACTAAGTGGTGGAGAAAGCCAAAGAATTAGATTAGCTACTCAAATTGGTTCTCAGCTTACTGGAGTACTTTATGTTCTTGATGAACCAAGTATTGGTCTTCATCAAAGAGATAACAATAAATTAATAAATACTCTTAAAAAAATGAGAGATTTAGGGAACACTTTATTAGTTGTAGAACATGATGAAGAAACAATGTTTAAGGCAGATCAAATTATTGATATTGGCCCGGGTGCTGGACTTAATGGTGGGGAAGTTACCTTTCAAGGAACGATAGAAGAAATCTTAAAAGATAAAAACAGTATTACCGGTAAGTATTTATCAAAACGTCTTAAAATTGATATTCCTGAATCTAGAAGAAAACATAAAAGAGGATATATCGAGATTATTGGTGCAAAACAAAATAATCTTAAAAATATAAACGTTAAGATTCCTAAAGGGCTTCTAACTGTAGTAACTGGAGTTAGTGGAAGCGGAAAAAGTAGTCTTATTAATGAATGTCTTTATAAAGGATTATCAAATCAAATCCATCGCAAGAAAAAAAGAATGGGTGATTTTAAAGAATTACGTGGTATTGAAAACTTTGAGAAAATAATAAATATAGATCAATCACCAATAGGAAGAACACCAAGAAGTAATCCAGCAACTTACACAGGTGTATTTGATGATATTAGAAATATTTTTGCACTTACTAATGAAGCCAAGATAAGAGGATATCAAAAAGGACGTTTTAGTTTTAATGTAAAAGGTGGAAGATGTGAAACATGTGGTGGAGATGGACTCATAAAAATAGAAATGCACTTTTTACCAGATGTTTATGTACCATGTGAAGTATGTCAGGGTAAGAGATATAATACTGAAACACTAGAAGTTAAGTATAAAGGTAAAAATATCTCACAAATACTTGATATGACGATTGAAGAAGCAGTAGTATTTTTCGAGAATATTCCTAAAGCTAAAATTAAACTTAAAACACTTAATGATGTTGGATTGGGTTACCTTAAAATAGGACAACCAGCTCCTACTTTATCAGGTGGTGAAGCGCAAAGAGTTAAATTAGCCAAAGAACTTCATAAACGAATTACTGAAAATACATTATATATCTTAGATGAACCTACTACTGGGCTACATACTGATGATGTTAAGAGATTACTTAAAGTAATTGATCATATCGTAAGTCTAGGTGCAACAGTAATTATTATTGAACATAACTTAGATGTTATTAAAATGGCTGATCATATTATTGATTTAGGTCCAGAAGGTGGAGACATGGGTGGTATGGTAATAGCTACAGGAACACCTGAAGATATTAGTAATAATAAGTCTAGTTTTACAGGAGAATATCTAAAAAAAGTTTTAGAGGTGTAGTAAAATGAGTGAAGATATTAAAGATGAGATTCAAGAGGAATTAGTAGAAGAAGAGAATCTAGAACAGGAAAAAGAAGAACTTGAACAGCTTCTTAAGGCGATTGAAGAACTAGAAAAGATGAAGAAAAAAGAGAAAAAATGGAGTTCTAATAAAATAATTTCCATAGAATTTGGAAGTGTTTTTCATCATAATATATATATTAATTTTAGTTTTAGTTTTATTTTAAATTTAACATTAATCTATTTAGTTATTGAAATATTCCATTTTGCCCAATATACTGATATTCTATATATTGTAATTTTGGCATTCTCGTATACATTTTTTGAAACAATATACAAAAAGTATGTTTTATACAATCATTTCTCATTTGTAATTAAATCGCTTGGGTTCATATTTTACTTTGGATATGTTGTTATCTTCTATTTATTAGATGTAATCCTCCTTGATGAAGTATTTGATTTCTATAATGAAACATTATTAGTTGTATTTGTAGCGATATTTACACTAATTAGGTATATAATAGGCAGTATGTTAATTCAGAACTTTAGAAGAAGAAATCTAAGATAAACTACATTCACATAATTTTAAAGAATAGAGGTAATGATAATGCACATATTTGATCCAATTTCAAGAGTGTTTATAGATTTAGGAGTTATAATTTGGTATAAATATAGTGTAATGATTCTTCTTGGAATCATTGCAGCTGTTGTATTAGGTATTAAAGAAGGTAAAAAGATTGGTATTACTGCTAATCAAATAATTGATGGAGTAATTGTTGTTGTTCCATTATCAATTGTAGGAACAAGACTATGGTATGTTATCTTTGAATGGGCACAGTATAAAGATAATTTGATTAAAATATTCCAGATTTCAGATGGAGGACTTGCTATACACGGTGGAGTAATTACTGCTTTTATAAGTTCATACTTCTACTGTAAAATTAAGAAAATAAATATTTTGGGAGCTTTTGATTTAATTGCTCCGGGATTCTTAATAGCTCAAGCATCAGGAAGATGGGGTAATTTCTTTAATCAAGAAGCTCATGGTGGAGTTATTGGAGGAGCAATAGATGGTTCAGCTACATTATCTTTAGATGAACAAAGACTATTTCTTACTGATACACTACATTTACCTGACTATATTACTAATCAAATGTATTTATTCGGACCAGATGGATTAAATTATTATCATCCAACATTCTTATATGAATCTATATGGAATTTATGTGGGTTTATATTGTTGTTAATATTAAGAAGAACAAAATTAATAAGAACTGGTGATTTACTGCCAATTTACTTAATTTGGTATAGTGTTGGAAGATTCTTTATTGAAGGAATGAGAACAGATTCGCTATATATTGGGAATACAGGACTTAGAACTGCACAAATAATCTCACTGATATTAATTGCAGGTGGAGCAATATTTATGTATGTTAACCATAAAATACTGAAAACAAAGCATTACTATAAACTTCTTGAAGAAAATGTTTTATAATATAAAACGAGGTGGAAAATATGAATAATTATGATGTTATTATTGTTGGTGCTGGGCCAGGTGGAATGACTGCTGCGCTTTACACACAACGTGCAAACTTAAAGACTTTAATGCTTGAAAAAGCTGCTCCTGGCGGTAAAATGATGACAACTTACGAAGTTGAAAACTATACAGGACTTGGAAAAGTTACTGGGTTTGAAATAAGTGAGAAGATGTTTAATCATACACAAGAACTAGGTGTAGAATACAAATATGGAGATGTTACTAAAGTTGTTGATTTAGGCGACTATAAGGAAATTCACACTGCAACGGGTGATGTTTATACTACTAAAGCTGTAATTATTGGAACAGGAACTATTCCTCGCGGAACAGGAGCTCCTGGAGAAGAAATGCTTACAGGTAGAGGAGTTAGCTGGTGTGCAATTTGTGATGGAGCTTTCTTTAAAGATCTAGATATTATGGTAGTTGGTGGTGGAAATAGTGCAATAGAAGAAGCTACTTATTTAACTAAAATGGTAAAACATATTACTGTTGTCAATATTTTAGAAGATCTTCAAGCAGATGCAAAAGCTGTTGAAGAAGCTAAAGAAACAAACAAAATGGATTTCTTACTTGGTTATGAAATTGTTTCATTTAACGGAAAAGATAAACTTGAAAGTGTTACTATAAGACACGCAAGAACAAAAGAAGAACAAAATATAGTTGTTGAAGGTGCTTTTGTATTTATTGGACAAATCCCTGAAACAGGATTTATTAAAGATTTAGGAATTACTAATCAATGGGGTTATATTGAAGTGGATGCCAAAATGGCCACTAGAATACCTGGTATCTATGGAATCGGTGATGTATTAGATAAAGAATTACGTCAAATTATCACTGCTGCAAGTGATGGTTCAATTGCTGCAGTAGAAGCATCGAAATATATTAATGAATTAAATAAAAAACTTAATTAGGAGCTTATGCTCCTTTTTTAGTATTAATAGACTTTTTATATCACTAATGATATAATTAAATAACAAAATATGAAGGTGTGATACTATGAGTTTTGCATCAGACACTAAAAGCGAATTATTAACCTTAAAAGCCGATAAATGTTGTAAACTAGCAGAATTATCAGCTCTTTTAACGTTAAATGGAAGTATAAATTTATCTAGTTCTGGACTTAGAATAGAATTTCAAACTACAAATATTCAGATTGCTAGAAAAGTTATTAAAAGTACAAAGGAATTATATAACATTGAAGTTGATATATTATCAAAAAAACAAATGAAGCTTAAAAAACATGATATCTACATAGTTATTATTAGGAATAAAGCTAACGAGATAATAAATGAACTTGGATTAATGAAAACTCACGAAAGTTATTCTCAAGGTATTGAAGATACATTGATTATAAAGGAATGTTGTAAAAGATCTTATTTAAGGGGAGCATTTTTAGCAGCAGGTTCGATTAATTCTCCAATAAGTAGTAGTTATCACTTAGAAATACATTCAAGTGATGAAATACACGCTAATGCTTTAAAAGACTTAATGAATTATTTTTATTTAAAAGCAAAAGTAACAAAGAAAAAAAGAGGATTTATTGTATATATAAAAGAATCTGAGAAAATAGCTGATTTTATAAGAGTTGTTGGAGCAATAAACGCACTATTTGAATTTGAAGATGAAAGAATTAAAAGAGACTTTGTAAACTCAATAACAAGAGTTATGAATATGGAAATCGCAAATCAAAATAAAACGCTAGAAGCAGCCAATAAACAACTAAGAAGTATTAGTGTTTTAGAAAATATGGTTGATGTATCAAGACTTCCAAAAAGCATGAAAGAAGCAATAGAGTTGAGAAAGAAATATCCGGAATCATCACTAAATGAGTTATCTGATTTAAGCTTTGACTTAATTAATAAAAGAGTTTCTAAATCTGCACTAAATCATCGGTTTAGAAACATAAACGATTTATCTGATCAAATACTTGAGGGGTTAAATGAGTAAATCTATCGGGATTGATATAGTAGAGTTTAATCAGATTGAAAAAAAAATAAGTGATCGATTCATTAAGAGAATTCTTTCAGAAAATGAGCTGTTTAGATATAATGAAATAACTAATAAACTTAGAAAACTGGAATACATAAGTGGGCGGTTTGCTGCTAAAGAAGCCTATACTAAGGTATATAAGAAATTTGATGAGCCATTAAATTTCACTGATGTAGAAATATTAAATGATAGTTTAGGAGCTCCATATATTAAATCAAAATATAGACCAAATGATGAAATTCTTATAAGTATTTCTCATTCAGAAAACTACGTTGTTGCAATTTGCACATTAGAATAGAAAAACAATCTCATTTCATGTGAGATTGTTTTTCTTTAAGGTATTCTTTGATAAGACCGCTTCTATAAGCATCTAATAACTTGTATAAGTCATCAATTTCTATTTTTAACCTTGCTCCTTTATCAGTGTCATATAAGTATTCTCTATCAATATTAATTTCTTCTGATTGATTTAAGGATATAATATCTTGTTCTAATTCAATTATATCTTCTTTTGTCGTGAATCTTTCATGAGAGAATAAGAATATTTTATATGAATCTATAATCAGAGTATAGCCACCAATATTAATTTTAGAGGCATAAGCTTTACTCATTCCCCCATCAATAGCGTAGATTCTTCCATTTCCTAGTATTGGTCTGTCGCCAACGGATATATCTGTTGGTACATGACCATTTATTATTTTAGATTTATCATAATCAATGTTGAATTCTTCATAGATATTTTTTAGAACTTCTTCATTTTCTCGAAGAACAAAATAGTTATTCATTTCTTCATAATGAGCTTTTTTATCTTGAATAAAATATCTTTCAAATGTCTTCATAGCTTTCTTTCCGAACAGAGGAGAGTGTTCTCCTTGCCATAAGAAGATGAAGTAATCATTGTTATTATTGCTTTTTTTACTGTGTCTGTGTAAAAAACTTTGACGTAATTTCTTTTCCAGAATATTAAATAGTTCTTTTCCACTATAATACTTATGATCTACTTTAATTTTAGAGAATGTTCCTTCTTTTGAAAGAGGGATACAACCGTGGAATAGTAGATTATTATTATATTTTAGATACATGTGTCCATGTTGGAACAAAAACTCGATATGGAATTGAAGTAAATCATTATTAAGAAATGCATTTTTTAACTGCTCAAGCAAGGCATTTTCTTCGTCAGTAATATGATATGGATTTAAAGGATCAATTGTTGGGAAATTAGTGTCTTTTAAAGGATATTCTTTTCCATCAATCTTGATTGTTCCATCTGTATAGTTGATTTTATCTAACAATAGTCTATCTTTAAGATTGAAATTAGGATTTCTATTAAAGATTAACCCTTCTAACTTAAATTGAAGAATAGCGATAGCTTTATGCATTTTGGCTACTAGTTGTTCTTTATCAATATCAGGATTCATTGTATCATTTTTAGATAAGAATAATGCGCAATCATCATCTTGATAATGTTTAGATGCATATCTAGCTAATGGAAGTAAGTTAATTCCATATCCATCTTCTAATGTATCTAAAGTATTATATCTAGCTGAATTACGAAGCACATTACAAATGGATATTTTACTCCCACAAGCGGCACCCATCCATAAGATATCATGATTACCCCATTCAATATCTACCGAATGATATTTAATTATTTTATTCATTACTAGATGGGCACTTGGTCCTCTATCAAAAATATCTCCTACAATATGCAGGCGATCAATAGTAAGCCTTTGAATAAAGTATGATAACTCTATTAAGAAATTTCTTTCTCTTTTTGTTTTGAAGATAGCGTCTAGAATTGCGCTGTAGTATTGTGATTTATCTGAATGAGCACTATTTTCAAATATTAATTCTTGAATTATATAAGCAAATGATTTGGGCAAACTCTTTCTAATTTTACTTTTTGTATATTTTTGAGATAAATATTTACTAATTTCAATAAGATTTAGTAATTGTTGTCTTATAAATACTTGATAATCACCATTATCAAGTATTTTTTCATATTTCTTCAACATCTGTTTTGGATAGTAAATAAAGAATGCTAAACGATTTTTATCTTTTTCAATCATCTCTGGGAATATAATATCTAATTTTTCCCTTGTTACACCTGAACCATTTTTTAAGAAATGGTTGAAGGTATCATATTCACCATGAATATCAGATAAAAAATGTTCTGTCCCTTTAGGTATATTCAATATTGCAGTTAAGTTTATTAACTCAGTACTAACTTCTTGTACTGTGGGAAATTCCTTTGCAAGTAGTTTTAAGTACTTTAACTCGTAATTATTTTCCATAAAACACCCCTTTCAATCAAATGCACTTATAATTATAACATTTAAACGATAAATTTATCAATTATGTTCAAGAAAACTCCCTCTTCAATAATGTTGAGAACAATATAAGTGGGGGAGTATTCATTAACATTTATATTATTTAGGTAAAAATCAAAAGTATATAACTCTTGCTTTTTTTACTATTTTTTTATACAATATATAGAGCTGAGGAGTGTTATTATGGCAACATATAAGAATGGATTTAAACATAAAAAAGATGAACGTTTTGTAACTTACGTTCTTATTGGATTCGCAGTAACTTTTTTTGTGATTTTGGTAAGTATTATTTTATATAACGTAATAGCTAAACCGCTAGAATATTCAAGTTTTGACACAATTGACGATTATGCTTTGATAACCTCAAAACCAGAAAGTGAATATTTAGTATATTATTATTCTGAAACATGTCCAGCTTGTGCTAAAATTAAGCAAGATGCGCTTGAGTTTGCGGATAAAAATAATGCGGGAGTAAAAGTATATTTTATGGATGCAGGAAAAACCACTGGACAAAATAATATTCCTGGTATGGATGGATATCCATCAATGTTAACCGTAATAAATGGAAATATTATTGATTTGACTTCAGGATACGTTGACATTCCTGCAGTATTTGAACAAATTAATAATGGAACATACGCATATATTAACTAAAATAGCCTTTATAAGGCTTTTTTATATTTTGTTGGAGGGTGAATTATGGAAATTAACGAAAAATTAGTATTAGAAATTACAACTAATTTAAAGATTACAAGAAAACAAGTTGAAACAGTATTGAACCTACTTAATGAGGGGAATACTGTACCTTTTATTGCGAGATATCGTAAGGAGCAGACTGGTGCTTTAGATGAAGAGCAAATAAGAGATATTAATAAGGAGTACGAATACAAAGTAAACCTTCTTAAAAGAAAAGAAGATGTTATTCGTTTAATTGATGAAAAAGGATTACTGACAGATGAATTAAAAGCGGATATTTTAAAAGCTGAAAAACTAGTTGATGTTGAAGATATCTATCGTCCTTATAAAGAGAAGAAAAAAACAAAAGCTACTATAGCTATTAAACAAGGGCTTAAGCCGCTTGCTGATTACATTTTAACTTTTCCTATTGAAGGTAATTTAGAGGATGAAGCAGCTAAATTTATTACTGAAGAAGTTGAAAATACTGAAAAAGCTATTGAAGGAGCACAATATATTATTGCTGAGGAAATTAGTGATTTTAGTGATTTCCGTAAATGGATTAGAAGATACACATATAATAATGGTACTATTGAATCTAAAAAGAAGAAAAATGCTAAAGATGAAATGAAGATATACGAGATGTATTATGCTTATGAAGAACCTTTAAGAAAAACAAAACTATACCGTATATTAGCCATTAACCGCGGAGAAAAAGAAAAAGTAATATCGGTTAAAATAGTTGTTAATGTTGAAAGAATACATCAGTATTTAGAAGATGGAATTGTTGAAAATGAAGAATCATTTGTTTTCCCTAATATTCAAAATGCAATTAAAGATGCTTATAAAAGATTGATTCAACCTTCTATTGAAAGAGAAATAAGAAGCGAATTATCTGAGAAAGCTGGAGATAACGCTATTCATATCTTTAGTGAGAATTTAAGAGCATTATTATTACAACCACCTATGAAAGGCAAAATGGTTCTAGGAGTAGATCCAGCTTACCGTACAGGTTGTAAGCTAGCTGTTGTTGATAAAATGGGTAAAATGACGTCTATTGATGTAATTTATCCTCATCAAAAATTTGTTGGTGAAAAAATTCATAAAGATAGAATTATTGATTCTTTTAGAAAAGTCTTAGGATTAATAAAAAAATACGATATTGAAATAATTGCTATTGGTAATGGAACTGCTTCAAGAGAAACAGAACAGTTCATTATTGAAGTTATTAAAAAAGTTGATAGGGATATATATTATATTATCGTAAACGAAGCAGGAGCTTCAGTTTACAGTGCAAGTGACTTAGCTAGAGAAGAATTTCCGAAATTACAAGTAGAGGAAAGAAGCGCAGTTAGTATTGCTAGAAGACTTCAAGATCCCCTTAGTGAATTAGTTAAGATAGACCCAAAAAGTATTGGGGTAGGGCAATATCAACATGATGTTGCACAAAACAAACTTAATGATTCTCTAGATTTTGTTGTCGAAACAGCTGTAAATAAAATTGGTGTAAATGTAAACACTGCAAGTGTTCAGTTACTCCAGTATGTTTCAGGACTTAATAAAACAGTTGCGAAAAACATTGTTGCTTATAGAGAAGAAAACGGTGAATTCAATGAAAGAAAACATCTTAAGAAAGTCCCTAGAATGGGAGCTAAAGCTTATGAGCAAGCTGTTGGATTCCTAAGAATACTAAACGGGAAAAATCCTTTAGATAAAACAGGTATTCATCCTGAAAGTTATGCTCTAGCAAACAAATTATTAAAAGAACTAAAAATTACTGCAGATAATCTAGGTGATCCTACATTGATGATAAAAATGGCTAATATAAATAAAAAGGAATTAGCTGAAAAATTGGAAGCTGGGACTAACACTGTTGAAGACATATTAGCTGATTTTGTGGCTCCACTAAGAGATCCACGTGACGATGTTGAAGCACCGCTTCTAAGAAGTGATGTTTTAAAACTTGAAGATTTAAGTATCGGTATGGAACTAATGGGAACAGTAAGAAATGTAGTAGACTTTGGTGTGTTTGTAGACTGTGGAGTAAAGGATGATGGGCTTGTTCATATATCTCAGCTAAGCAATCAATATGTTAAACACCCACTAGATGTTGTCAGTGTTGGAGATATTGTTAAAGTATGGGTAAAAGACATTGATTTAAAACGTCATAGATTACAATTAACAATGCTTCAAGAAAACCTACAAAAATAATCATTTATGATATTGACAGTTAGCCTAAAATATATTATTATATAAGGGCTAACTTTAAGGAGTAGTACTCAAGTTGGCTGAAGAGGTGCCCCTGCTAAGGGTATAGGTCGTTAACGCGGCGCGAGAGTTCGAATCTCTCCTACTCCGCCATTTATAAATAAAACGGATTTATCCGTTTTTTTTATGGAATAAATTATTGTTTATCTATTTACTTAAATAAATAAATACATTAGGATAAACATATAGAATTTGTCTTGATTTGGAGGTAAAGTATGAAAAAAGTAATTGCATTTATATGTACGCATAATAGCTGTAGAAGCCAAATGGCAGAAGGATGGGCAAAAAAATTAGGGAATGATATTTTTGAAGTCTATTCTGCAGGAACTGAAGAATACCCTGCCCCAAAGCCACTTGCAGTTGAGGTAATGGAAGACTTAGGAATAGATATGAGTAAGCATACCTCTAAGTTACTTTCTGCAATACCTGAGAAATTAGATATATTAATTACAATGGGATGCGGAGTAGAATGCCCTTATATACCAACTACACATAGAGAGGATTGGGGGATTGATGATCCTAGTGGTGGTCCTAAAGAAGGATTTGAAGAAACAAGAGATATTATTAAGGATAAGGTTATAGAACTTATTAGAAGAGTTAGAGAAAATAAATTATAGGCAAACATTACATTTTCCTTATTATTTTTCCTTAAATATTAGTTCGTAAGCAAATTAATTGATTTATGATTTGAAAAAAGAGATAATAATAGTGGAAAAATATGGAGGTATTATTATGAAAATAGAATTATGGTCTGATTTTGGTTGTCCTTTTTGTTATATTGGGAAAACTCGTTTCGAAAATGCTTTAAATAGATTTGATCACAAAGATCAAGTTGAAGTCATTTACAAAGCTTATCAATTAAACCCAAATGCACCTAAGGTAATGACAGATGGTGTTGCTGAGAGTTTCGCTAAGGGACATAGAGTAACCGTAGAACAAGCAAAACAAAAATTCAATATGTTTGTTAATGCTGCTAAAGAAGTAG
>JAOZRX010000069.1 GCA_029939945.1 Candidatus Izemoplasma sp.
ACATGCCTTTCACGCATGCATTCACGGGTTCGAATCCCGTACGGGTCACCATTTAGAAATTACGTACTTATCAAAATGATAGGTATTTTTTTATATTCTTAATTGAAGAAGCTATAATATTGTGGTATATTATTTCTATAGAGAGGTGGTTATTTTCATGGGATTTAAAGAAACTATTAATGAAGAAAAAAGAGATCTTGTAAATGCTAAAAGACCTTACGAAACAGCAGCTTTTTTATTGTTTTCAGTATTTTTCATTCAACAAATGTTTTATCTTTTTTTAAGATTTCTTCAGTATTTTAAAGATGTAAAAGCAATGAACGATGCAGTAGCACTTGGAGCAACAGCATGGAAAGTAGCATTTAGATATACAAATGTAACGAATCTACCATTATATGTTAATAGAATTATTGGTGTTGATCCAACTAGTTGGTTTTATGTAGGATTAAGCTTCCTTTTCCTACTTTTATGGTATTTTATGATTTGGTTGTTAGTTTGGAATTATTGTAAAAAGAGAAAATTGGCAAAATGGACATGGACTACACTAATTATCTTTGGTCCTGGAACAATATTTTTGGTTCCTACTTACTTATGGTTCGCAATATATGTGTTTAGACCATATGTATTTAGATTTATTAGACGTGGAGTTGATGAATACAAAAAATATAATGAAAATTATGTATTCAAAGAAGAGGTTAAAGCTGCAAAACCAGTGGAGCCTGAAATTAAAGAAGAATAAATATATAAAAACGAGGAATAAATCCTCGTTTTTTATTTTACGACTATTGCATCAATTTCAACTAATACATCTAAGGGAAGTCTTCTAACTTCTACTGCAAATCTTGCAGGTTTGTGATTTCCAAAGAATTCAGCATAAACCTCATTCATATCTTTAAACATTCCTAAATCTTGCATGAATACACCACATTTTATAATATTTTCTTTTTCCATACCAGCTTCTTTTACTATAGCTAGTACATTGTTTAGTGATTGTCTAGTTTGATCCTTAATTGAATCACTTACTAGCGTCATTGTTTCTGGTACAAATGGAATTTGTCCTGACACATATAAAGTATCGTTAACTAATACTGCTTGAGAATATGGACCTACAGCTGCAGGTGCATTTTTTGTACTTATTGGTTTCATAAATATTTCACGCTCCTTCACAAATATTATACTATTAAACGAAACGTATGAATAGTGTTTTGTTTGATATTTTTATGAATATGAAATATACTTATAATATAATAACAAAGGAGGAATTATTGTGGAAATTTTAACAGGAAATGTAAATGAAGAAAAACATGTTCCATATATAGAGGAAATAAAAAACGGATACCGTGTTACTGTAGGAAAACCAGCTCTCCATCCTATGATGGAAGTTCATTGGATTGAATTTATAGAATTATATGTTGATGGGAAAATGGTTATGAAAAAAGATTTAAAACCGGGTGACCTTCCAATCGCAGAATTTGAAGTTGCTAAAGGTAAAGAAGTATATGCTAGAGAATTTTGTAATCTTCATGGACTTTGGCAAGGTGAATTAGAGTAAAAAAAGAGTTTTTTACTCTTTTTTTTATTTTCATTGACAGACATATAAAGTCTATGCTAATATTTTATTAGAAAACCTTCGGGTAGACTAGAGAGACAAATAGAGAAATTTTAACTTTTTCTAATAAAAATTTCTTTAATCTATGTCTTTCATCCAAGTTTTTTTTTTTTTTTTGGAAAACAAAACAAAAAGGAGAGAGAAAATGGAGAAGAATTTAATTATTGGGATTCAAGAGAAACCGAAAAGTATTTTGAAATGGTTAGTTTTAAGTTTACAGCATGTCTTCGCAATGTTTGGAGCTACAGTGTTAGTACCTTTACTAACTGGACTCGATGTTGGAGTTGCACTTGTAACTAGTGGTATCGGTACATTGATTTATATCGCTTGTACTAAGGGTAAAGTACCTGTTTACTTAGGAAGTAGTTTCGCATACATTGCAGCTATATCTACAGCTGGTGCAGTTAATGGATTTAGTAGTGCATATGTAGGATTAATGGTTGTTGGTATTATTTACGCTATTGTAGCAACTGTTATTAGATTTACTGGAAATGATTGGATTAAAAAACTTTTACCACCTGTTGTAATTGGTCCTGTAATTATTATTATTGGATTATCACTTGCACCTATTGCTATTAGTACCGCTGGATTTGATGGAGCATCTGGATGGGAAGTTCCTTTAGTAGCTATTATTACTTTTACTACTGTTGTCGTTGTTAGTTTATTAGGTAGAGGCTTTTTCAGACTCGTACCTTTTTTAATGGCAATTTTTGTAGGGTATATTTCTTCTATAATATTTGGGTTAGTTGACTTAACTATGGTGTTTGAGGGCTATAGTTTTCTTCAAGCTCCTAATTTTACTTTCATTGGAACATACGCATTTGACTTTGATGCTGTATTAATGTTTGCCCCAATTGCGTTTGTTACTATCGCTGAACATATTGGAGACCACACAGTTTTAGGAGAAGTAACTGGAGAAGATTTTATAAGTGATCCAGGATTACAAAATACTATTATGGGAGACGGAATTGCAACATTTGTAAGTGCTGCAATCGGTGGACCTGCAAACACAACATATGGAGAAAATACAGGAGTAGTTGCAATGACTAAAGTTGGAAGTGTGTATGTTGTTGGAGTAGCAGCAATGTTTGCAATATTGCTTGGTTTCTTTGGATTTATCCAAGCATTTATTAATAGTATTCCATGGGCAGTAATTGGTGGAATGACGATTATATTGTACGGATTAATTGCTGGTAATGGAGTAAAAGTATTGATTAGAGCAAAAGTAAATCTTGGGAACATGAGAAACTTAATAATTGTAGCTACAATGTTAGTTCTTGGATTAGGTGGAGCAGGATTTGCATTAAATGATTCTGTTAGTCTAACAGGAATGAGTTTGGCTGCTGTTATTGGTATTTTATTGAACTTAGTATTACCGAAAATATTGGAGGAATAATCTCTTATTTTGTATAATATATCAAAAGAACTAATTTTTATAATACTAGAATTAGTTCTTTTTTTAGTTAATGGTAAAAAAATGATTAGGATATGTAAAGTAATTAATATTTTAGGTACAAATCACTTGATTTAAGAGTGTTTTTTTGGTATTATAAATACCGGCTAAAAAAATGTTGTATTAGAAAAATGGTTATGTTATAATGTTATTGCTGCATTGTTTTAAGGTCCCGTGGTGTAGCGGTTAACATGCCTGACTGTCACTCAGGAGATCGCGAGTTCGATTCTCGTCGGGACCGCCATT
>JAOZRX010000015.1 GCA_029939945.1 Candidatus Izemoplasma sp.
TTAAGTAATCAAAGAATGTAAACCAAAACGGAATATTCTCATACATATTTAGCACAAGTGGTATTCCGATTTTCCCAATATATTCTTTTGATTTATCTGAAACATAACTAGTAATCTTATCGTATTTATATAAATATAGGTTTGGATAACTCTCTTTATCAGAAACTATTCCAGCACCTTTATCACAACGGTTTCCTGAAATATATTTAATATTATTAAATATATTAATAGTTAGAGCGCAATAATTACTACATTTTTTACACACAGCACTCTTTGTTTTGTATGTGAAATTGTCTAATCCTTCTTTATTTAGAATACTAGATTTGTATTTTTTATTTTCTTTTGCGATTAAGGCTGCACCATATGCACCCATTAGACCAGCAATATTAGGTCTAATAACTTCTGTATCTATTTCTTGTTCAAAGGCTCTTAAGACACCATTATTGTAAAAAGTTCCACCTTGAACAATTATCTTACTACCAAACTCAGCTTTAACATCTACAGCTCTTATTACTTTGTATAATGCATTTTTAACAACACTATAGGCTAACCCAGCACTTATATCACTAGTCGATGCGCCTTCTGCTTGAGCTTGTTTAACACCGCTATTCATAAAGACAGTACATCTACTACCTAAATCGACAGGTTTATCAGATTTTAGTGCTAAATCAGCGAAATCTTCAACTTCATGTCCAAGTGAAGTTGAGAATGTTTCAATAAAAGATCCACATCCAGAACTACAAGCTTCATTTAAAATAATTGTCGTAATTATTCCGTTTTCTACTTTAAAGCACTTCATATCTTGACCACCTATGTCAATAATGAATTCTACTTCAGGCAAAAAGTGTTTTGCGGCTGTATAATGACAAATAGTCTCTACTTCACCTGCGTCTAAATTAAATGCATTTAATATTAATTTCTCACCATATCCAGTTGAATAAGCACTTTTTATAGAAATTCTATCTCCAATTAGATCATACATTTCATACATTGCTTTTTTTACCATATCAACAGGTGTACCTTTATTGTGAGAATAATAACTATATAAAATATCATTATCTTCACTTATTAATACAAGTTTAGTTGTTGTACTTCCAGCATCAATTCCTAAATAAGCATCACCTGAGTAATTGGCTATATCTATTTCTTCTACTCGTGCTAAATTATGTCTTTTTGTAAACTTTTTGAATTCTTTATCATTTTCGAATAGAGGTTTTAATGTCTTTTTCTGATTCCTTCGATCAATTTTCTCATATTTAAAAACACATTCAATTATTTCTTCTATTGTAGAACTTGTTTCATCTGCGACTAATGCAGCACCATATGCAACAAAAACTTCTCCATCTTTTGGCACAAAAACATCTTTTAAATCAAGAAATTCAATAAATCTCTTTCTTAATTCACTAGCAAAAGTAAGTGGTCCTCCTAAAAAGGCAACATTTCCTTTGATTTTTCTTCCTTGGCTTAATCCAGCAATTGTTTGATTAACAATTGCTTGATAAATACTAATGGCAATATCTTCATGTCTTGCTCCTTGGTTTAATAAAGGTTGAATATCGCTTTTAGCAAATACTCCACATCTAGAAGCTATGGGATATATTTTTTCATAATTCTTAGCGAGTTCATTTAGTTCAGCACTATCTACATCCATTAATGTAGCCATTTGATCTATGAATGCGCCAGTCCCTCCAGCGCAAGTTCCATTCATTCTTTGTTCAACGTTATTTCCATCAAAAAAGATGATCTTAGCATCTTCTCCACCGAGTTCGATACAAACATCAAATTCTCTATCTTCATGGCGTAAAGCCTCAGTTGCACTTATTACTTCTTGAGTGAACTGTCTTTTTATACCTTCAGCTAGGAACATACTAGCACTACCAGTAAAGTTAAAAAACATCTTTTGACCATTAAAAGATATTTCAATATCTCTTAATAAGTTTATTAAAGATGTAGTTATACTGCTCTTATGTCGTAAATATGTCTTATAAAGCATCTCATCTTTTTCATTAATTACGACTGCCTTAATTGTAGTACTTCCAATATCTATTCCAACTCTTAAACTCATTATGCATCACCCTATGTCTTTGTCAATATTACTATTTTACTACAAAACCCTATTTTTAGTAACAAATTCGTATGAAAATACAAAATAACATCAATATTTCTAAATAACTAGTAGAAAGATTGACAATTTACTGTTATTAATATATATTAATAGTGCTTCAAATAAAACGCAGTTCGTAACCATCCTGCGATATCAAAACTAGGAGGAAAACTATGAGTAACGAAATATTATGGCTATTATTTGCCCTGGTTAATTTTATATTAATCACATTGTCATACAAATTATTTGGTAAAACCGGATTATTTGCATGGATTGCAATGGGTACAATACTCGCAAACATTCAAGTAACAAAAACAATTGATTTTAATATCTTTGGACTTCATTTAGTCGCTACATTAGGTAATATAATGTATGGAACATTATTTTTAGTAACTGATTCACTTGGTGAAAAATACGGTGTAAAAGAAGCTAAAAAGGCTGTCTATATTGGATTTTTCAGTTTACTAGCTACAGTTCTAATTATGAAATTCTCAATTTGGTTTATACCAAATACCGAAAATTTATTTCAATCTGATGCAATCGCAACTATTTTCAATATGTTGCCAAGAATAGCTCTAGGTAGCCTTGCTGCATATATTGTTAGTCAATTATTTGATGTTTACATGTTCCAAAAGATTAAATCAAAGCTTCCAGAAGATAAATATTTATGGATTAGAAATAATGGATCAACATTATTAAGTCAATTAATAGATACTTCAATCTTTGTACCAATTGCCTTTTTAGGAAAATTCCCAAATGAGATTGTATTAGATATATTTATTACTACTTATTTTATAAAAGTAATTGTAGCATTCCTTGATACTCCATTTGTATATTTAATTAAGAAAATTAAGCCAATCCAAGAATAAATATAAAGAACTATTTTTTGAATAGTTCTTTTTTTGTATAAAATGGTAATCCGTATAAATATCCTAGTAAAGCCGCAAAAGGAACCCAAAATGCAACATAATACCACCTTGAAACATCATATAGGTAGTTTAAAGGAGTTCCATGTATTGCTGGTTGCATTGTATAAAACATATTTAGTTCATCTGGCTTATTTACGGCGAGATTAATAATAGTCATAACGAAAGTTAGTCCAAAAGTAACATAAAAGAACAATTTCCAGTCATTTTTATCGATTTTATAATCAAATACCTTCATCATATAGAATGCTGATCCAATAATCCCGGTATGTCTAAATACGAATTGATAAAAATTATATTTGTCAGGTCCTTCAAGCATCGTAGGTCCTAATAATGACAACCATGCTCCAAATCCCCAGAAGAAAGTTAATTTGAATAATACTTTATTTTTAGTAATAAGTGTTAATCCACCAAAAAAGACAGCATATCCACAAGTTGCTACAGGCAAATAGTGATACCACTCTTGATTTAGTGAATAAGCATATATCCACAGATTAATATTTGTATAAATCATAGCAGATCCAACGAAATACCTGATATGTTTTTCGTATTTACAGGTTTTTAATTTATATGAGTATCTATAGATAATAATTAATATTACTATTACTACAATTAAAAAAATAAAATGGGTCATCGAAAACATCTGAAATTGTGGTGTAGATTCATCTGGTATTCTTACAAAAAACGACTTAAAAGCGCTCATATTAACACCACCTGACTATATTTATTATAATTTTAAAGCATAACTTTATTTTACTATAAAATCGAAATAAATCAAAACAAACATTGAAAACGCTATCACAGTAATGTATAATACCATTGATGTTAAAAATTATTCGTAATCTGGAGGAAAAATATGGACAAAAAGTATGTAGCGCCACCTTATCGTATTAAGATGGTTGAACCAATTAAAATGACAACAAAAAATGAAAGAATAGAATTACTTAAAAATGCAGGATATAATCCTTTTTCTTTGCGTAGTGAAGATGTTTATATTGATTTACTCACGGATAGTGGTACTGGAGCAATGAGTCATTTTCAATGGGCTGCGCTAATGATGGGAGACGAGGCATATGCTGGGTCTAGAAGTTTTTATAAATTCGAGAAAGTTGTTAAAGATATAACAGGTTATGATTATGTTATTCCGGCTCATCAAGGACGTGGAGCTGAACAAGTAGCTCTTCCTCAGTTGGTCAATAAAGAAGGTATGTTCTTTATTTCTAATATGCATTTTGACACAACCAGAGCTCATGTTGAACTTGCTGGTGCTAGAGCGCTTGACTGTGTAATCAAAGAATGTTTCGATACTGAAAATTATCATCCATTTAAAGGTAATTTTGATCTTATAGAATTAGATCACATAATAAATGCTAAAGGTAAAGAGAATATCGCAGGTATTATTTTCACAATAACTAATAATAGTGCTGGTGGACAACCTGTAAGCATGGAGAATTTAAGAGAAGTTAAGAAAATTGCTGATAAATATGGTATTACTACCCTTATTGATGGAGCAAGATATGCTGAAAATGCATATTTTGTGAAACAAAGAGAAAAAGGATACGAAAATAAAACAATAAAAGAAATTGCTAGAGAAGTATTTGATTTGGCTGATATTTTCTTGATGAGTAGTAAAAAAGACGGTTTAAGTAATATTGGAGGGCTCATCGCTATTAAGAACGATACAGATTTCTATAATAAGTGCCGTACTTATATTGTTCCTATGGAAGGATTTCCAACATATGGAGGATTAACAGGAAGAGACATGGAAGCATTGAGTGTTGGCTTACTTGAGGCTTTAGAAGAAGATTATTTAGAACATAGACTTGATCAAGTAAGATATTTAGGTGATAAATTAAGAGATGCAGGTGTACCTATTCAATATCCTACTGGAGGACATGCAGTATTTGTTGATTGTAAGAAGTTTGCTCCACATATTCCATATTATGAATTCCCTGCTCAAAGTGTTAGTAACGCTGTTTATTTAGAAGCTGGAGTAAGACCTGTAGAAATTGGTTCCTTTCTTTTAGGAAGAGATCCAGATACTGGGAAAAACTTAGAAAGTCCTTTAGAATTAATGAGATTAACAATTCCAAGAAGAACTTATACATATAAACACTTAGACGTTGTAGCTGAGGCGGTAATTGAAGTTTATAAAAATAGAAAATCACTCGTAGGGCTAGGATTTGACTATGAACCACCAGTATTAAGACACTTTACTGCAAGATTAATTCCATTAACGAAATAAAAATATAAATAAAAGTAGACAATTGTCTACTTTTATTTAACTTAATTAGAATTTATGAACATACTATCACCAAAACTGAAGAATCTATATCGTTTATCAATGGCTTCTTTGTAGGCTTTAGTTATATTTTCACTGCCTGCAAGTGCGCTTACTAGCATAAGTAGTGTTGAATTAGGCAAGTGAAAGTTAGTAATTAATGCATCTACTGCTTTAAAAGTGTAACCTGGATATATAAAAATATCGCTCCATCCACTTGTTTCTCTAAAGTTATCATAATCTCTTAGTAATGTTTCCAGTGTTCTTAAAGATGTTGTTCCAACTGCAATAATCCTTCTATTTTCTCTTTTTGCTTTATTTAGTGTATTCGCTGTCTTTTTAGTCATTTGGTAGAATTCTGAGTGCATATGGTGCTCTTCTACAGTCTCTACTTGAACTGGTCTGAAAGTACCAAGGCCAACATGTAGTGTAATATAACAAATTTCAATCTTTTTATCAGTGATAGTTTTTAATAGATCCTTCGTAAAATGGAGTCCAGCTGTCGGAGCAGCTGAGCTTCCCCTAAATTTATTATAGACTGTCTGATACCTATCTTGGTCAATAAGTTTTTCATGAATATATGGAGGCAAAGGCATTTCTCCTAATTGGTCAATTACTTCATAGAAAACTCCGTCATAAATCATTTTAAAATCTCTAATTCCTTCATTATAAACTTCTGTGCATGCTGCCTTAAGAAGTCCATCTCCAAAAGATATCGTTGTACCTACCTTGATTTTTCGTGCCTTTTTGACCAAACACTCCCAAATATTATCTTCTTTTTGCTTTAGTAGTAATATTTCAATTGATGCCATGGTATCTTCTTTTATACCGAAAAGTCTAGCAGGAATTACTGAAGTATCATTTAAAACTAAGACATCACCTTCATTTAGAATGTTTGAAAGATTTGAAAAATGGTCATGTACTATATTTCCGGTGTTCTTATTAATAATTAGTAGTTTTGATGCACTTCTATCCTTTAAAGGAGTTTGTGCTATTAACTCTTCAGGGAGGTCGTAATTAAAGTCGCTCACTTTCATTAAAATAACCTCGATTTATGAGTTATTTTTAAGTGTTTATAGGCTTTTTCGGTAGCAACTCGTCCTCTTTGAGTACGTTTAATAAAACCAATTTGTAATAAATAGGGTTCATAAACATCTTCGATAGTTGTAGGTTCTTCGCCTATTGAAGCGGCTAAACTCTCTACTCCTACTGGACCACCAGAGAACTTTTCGATAATTCCTAATAAATAGGAATAATCCTTTGAATCAAGCCCTATTTCGTCAATATGAAGCTTTCCTAAAGCTAATTTACAGATTTCCATACTAATAATCCCATCGTTCAAAACGTCTGCAAAGTCTCTAACTCTTCTAAGTAGCCTATTAGTGATTCTAGGTGTTCCTCGGCTTCTTCTTGCAATTTCAAAGAGTGCATCTTCATGAATATCACACTCAAATATACTTGCAGTTCTTTTACATATTTGTTCTAACTCGTCATTGTTATAATATTCCAATTTATGTACTACACCAAAGCGGTCCCTTAATGGAGAACTTAAATCACCATATCTAGTTGTAGCTCCAACTAATGTGAATGGGGGAAGATCTACTCTAATAGACTTAGATGTTGTGTCTCTTCCGACAATAATATCAATAACAAAATCTTCCATTGCTGGATACAAAATTTCTTCAACAATTCTAGGTAAACGATGTATCTCATCAATAAATAAAATATCACCCGGTTCTAGGCTTGTTAAGATGACTGCTAAGTCACCACTTTTTTCAATTGATGGCCCACTTGTAACTTTTATGTTAACCCCTATTTCATTCGCTATTATATTAGCTAATGTGGTTTTCCCAAGTCCTGGAGGACCATATAAAAGTACGTGATCAAGAGCTTCATTTCTGTTCTTTGCAGCTCGGATAAAAATATCCATCATTTCTTTGACTTTATTCTGACCAATATACTCTTTTAAATACTTAGGTCTCAAAGATAATATTTCTATGTCTTCTTCCAGTATTTCATTTGTCAAAATCTTATTTTCCATAATCGAACACCTCATAAAAATTATACATTAAACAGTGATTTTTACAAATTCTTTTTTGAAATTATATATATTAGATATATAAATATTGTAATAACTTTCAGAATATGATAAAATAATGACAGGAAATGGCTGAATTATCGCATTTAGGAGGTGCTTATTTTGAAAAACAAAGATTTAAAGAGTTTTGATATAGCATCCTACGATATTGAAATCGAATATAATTCGAAAATTATGCCAATTAAGAAAAAAATTGAAAAATTGAATAAGAATCATGAAATTAAGTCTTTGAAATCACACAAAGACTTTTTGACAAAGGAAAAGCAATCTAAGGAAAAACTAACTGTTTTAGCCGAGAAAGCTGAACTTAAAGTTCAAAGAATTGAAAAAGCTGTTGAGAACAAGCTAATAAAATTAAGAACTAAGGATCAAAGAATAAAAAGAGAGTTTACAACCTTCAAATCTGTCGAAAAACAAGCTAGTTCTGTAAAAGTTGGAGAAATCAACAATATAATTGCTGATTTACAAGCTTCTGAGAAAGAAGATATAGGGAAGGTTCAAAGTAAATACCGAGCAAATGTTAAATCGTATGTCGAAAAACTCGATACTTACAACAATAACTACGAGAATAATCGAAAAATTCATGCTACTCAAATAGAAACATATTCAGAACTTTTAGATAAGAAAGTAAATGAGATTTATAATCTAAAAAAATTACTCGATGAAGATATTTCTAAAAAATTGAATCTTTACCTCATAAGTAAAAAAGCTGAAGATGATGAAATTTCAGTTTCTTTACAGGAAACTGAGAAGAATCTTAATAATGAGACTACAAATATAAGAAAAGCATCAAATATAAAAGTAAAACTGATTAAATCTGATATTGAAGAAATGAAAAAAACGTATGAAGTTAGATTTAACTCTTATATCGAGAATATTAATCAACAAATTGAAGCAATGAGACAACAATATGAAGCAAGGAAAGAATTAATTGATAAAGATCTTCAGATTAATCTAGATAAACTAGCTGTTGTAAAAGATGAAGAATTAGAAAATCAATCAAAAAATAGTAAAAAAACAATTAGAATGAAGATAGAATTGTTTAATTTGCGTGCTACTACTACTATTGCTTATGAAGAACGTATTATGAATGAAAAAATCATTCTTTTAGAACAGGAATTAGTTTTGATTAATAAAACTTTACACAATGAGATAACAAACTTAGAAAAACTAGAACTATTTTTGTTGAGTGATCAAAATGAAATCAAAGATACTGGAGATTATTTCAAGACTCTAAACATTTCATTTAAGCAAGAATTAAATAATTTTGAGTTGTCAAATAATGAATATTTAACCAAACATGAGTATCTTAAAACTGAGTTTATTCGCAAGTATACTGACTTATTTGATAACTTCAAGCAAAGTCTTTTATCCCTAAACAGATCATCAATTGACCAATTAACAGTGATAAATCAAGAACTTGATGAAATAAATAAGTATTTAGATACTTCTGAACCTCTTAAAGAAATTGAAGTTAATAAACTGCGTGAAAATATTGAGGTTTCTGAAATAAAAGAGAGATATAATATTAAATATGCTAAGCAAAAGTACGAAATAAAGCTATTGAATAATGAATTAAAAAACATAATTTCATTTGAAGAAATGAATGTTAAAAATCTGTTATCTGAAAATAACAAACATATTACTGATGTAAAGAATAAAGAAATATTAGATAAAGCTACTGAAAAAGCTAAATTGAAACATAGTAAGGCTAGTGAAATCTATAAACTCAGATTAAATAATACAAAACTCGAAAGAAATATTCTTAAAAGTAACTATGAAACTGAATTAGAAGTTTACGAACAAGAGAAATTGATTACTAGATTTGAAATTCAGAAGAATAATATTCTTATTTCTAAGGAGATATCAAATAATATTAATAATATTGAGACTGAAGCTAAATATAAAATAGAAGTAATCAACAAACGTCTTGAAGAAGATCTAATTAAGTTCAATGAACAAGTAAGTAGATTAAAATATGAACAAGATGCTTATTCTTCTAACTTAGACTTAGCAATATCTAAAGAAAAACTATCAACTGACAAACAAAAGAATGATATTATTGACGAAATTGAAGTCAAGTTCTCTAGAATTGATGAAGCATTAGAAAGAGAAGTTAAGCAACCTAGAATTAATATTATTAAATCTAATTCAATTATTGATGAACGAATTGGTAGATTAGATATAAATAATGTGATTTTCAGAGATTTTATTACAGAAAGCACTGATGTAATTTTTGATGAAAACTTATCAATTAATCAAATTAAAGAATTAGTAACTAGAAATTCTCTGATTTATGAAAAATCATCAAAATATTTAGAAAAATCTTACGGAGCATTAATTGAAGCCATAAAATTTATGAACGAGCTTGAAAAAAGATCGATTTTAAACAAGATTTCTTCTTCTACAGAACAATCAGTGAATAAGAAACTTAAAAAGCAACTTAATAAATACAATAATGAGAGCGAGAAGAGATTTGCATCAATAAATTCTTCTAAAAAAGCTAAAACAGTTCTTATTAAGAATCAAATTAAGGCTGATTTAAACAAACTTTCTAAGCAAAAGACTGATAATATTGAAAGCTTAAGAGATATGGTAATTAATATCTATGAATCATGTTTTACTTCTCTTAAAGAGCTTCAAGGTAATATTTTAAATGAAATTACTGTGATATATTCTCCATTAACTAAAACAGATAAAGAGATTATTGATAATGCTGAACTAAATTCAAATAAAGCAAAAAAACTAGTTGAAGTGGACAAAGAAACTAGATTGTTACCAATTGATCAAAAATTAATCATATTTATTGATAAATTGGAAGAAGATCGTAAAATCAATTTTGAAAATCTTGAAGAACAAATACGAGAGTTTAGTGATAATATTGATAATTTGAAGAAAAATGCTCTTGAGCAAGTTGATGTTATTACTGAAGATGTTGATAGGTTAATTGCATCCAATAAGGAGCAATTAAGGATAATCGAAGAATCTGAAGAGAACGAAATTGTCAAATTAATTGAAGGTATAGATTCTAAAAAGACAGAATTAACTAGTGTTTATACTGCTACGCTAGCTAAACTCAAGGAAAAAGATGATGAAGCACAAAAAATCTATAATTATGAAAATAGAATTTTTGACATAGCACTAGAAACTGCTACTTCTCGTTATAATGATTCTAATGTTAAAACTGAGAATGCTAATTTCTTGAATATTAGTAAAAATAATCAAAATATTGATAATATTACGAAAAATTCAGAAATTTATTTACGAGAACTCAATGTAGAGTTAATTGAATTAACAAAACAATTTGAAAAGAAAATTTTTATTACTAGACCACGTCTTGAGGAGTCAATTGGTGATGCTCAAAAGGCTATAGAGAAGGAAATAGTGTCTAAAAAAAATAGATTTGCATTTTTACAAGATAATCATGCGAAAATAAGTCAAGCATTTGAAAATACACTATATACTTCTTTCCAAGAAGGATATGAAAAATTAATTCTTAACTTAAATTATTATTTAGAAAAATATAAAGTAATTGGTGATGGATACGTCGCATCAAACAATGATTCTAATGTTGTTATGTCAAAAAACAACATTGCTTTTACTAATGCATTATTTGAACTAGGAAACAAGAAACATAAATCTACGCAAAAAAAATTACTTGAAATAAATGAAAAAATTACTTAGAAAGGAGGATTACTATGGCAAAAATCTTCAAAAGTAACTTACCTAAAGTCATCTCGAAAGCTAATCGAGATATTTCGACTATTATTGAGAATGATATCGCAGCTGAATCACTACTTCTTAAAGAATTAGTTGATAAAGTTTTAAACGCTAATCTTGAAGTGAAAAAGAAGAATAACCAACGTATTACCGAAACTAAGAGAAAACTTGCTGAATTGGATGAACAAATTCAAGGATTAAATGTTTCTATTGATTTAGTTGACCGCGAAACTGTTATTCAACAATTAAACGAAATGATTGATGCAGAAAATAAGATATTTGCTGCACGCCAAGAAATTCGTTTCTTTGATAATGAAAAAACACCAGAAAGACTCGATAGTTTGGACAGTATTTATAAAGAGTTAATATCTTCTATTCAAAAAGTTAATGATTTTGAAGAACAATTCCGTGAAGGATTGCTAAATAGTAATAGTCTTCTTTTTAATAAACAGGTAGAGTTTACACAAGAAGCAATTAAGATTATGGATGAATTATTTGATACAAAGAAACAAAACGTTTTTGATGGATTAGAACAACGTCGCGACTTACTAGATAAAATTCAATTATTAGAAGATGATTTTAACAAATATATTGATACAAATATCGAAGTTTGTGTTTCGCTTAGTGAAGCCTCTACTTCTAATTTTACTGACGTAGATGATGATATATTTATTAATGAAAAGATTCAAATTGATCATGAAAATGTATTAGTAGATATAACTAATCAGCTTGAAATCATTAAAGAAAAATATAATATCAAGAAAGCTGAAATTGACCAATCTTATGAAGATTACGAAACTTCAGTAAATGATAAATTAGAAGCAAAGAATATTCAACTATTAGATCAAGAAAGAAAACAACAAGAGGCCATAGAGGGAAGACTTAAGAATATTAGATTAGAAATCATTAACGCCGAGAAGAAAAATAATATTTCTGCTGTTCAAAAGTTAATGAAGCAATTTGAAAAGATTGAAAAATCAAAATCGCTTAAAGTTAGTAAGCAAGTATCAAAAGAAGCCGGTACTATTACTAAAAAGGTACGAATAAAGTCTTTAAATCAACTTCAAACATTAGAAATGAAGTATGTTTCTGATTTAAATAAAAATGAACACGCTTTAATTTTAGAAAATATCAAGTTTGAAGAAGCTAAAATATTATATAAAATTAAATCTGATTTTGCTGCTTTACAAGGGGATATTGATATTAATAAAAAAAGAATGATTAACTTAAAAGATTTCTTGGACACAAAACTTAAAGTTTGTAAAGAAATTTTTGGCTATAAACTAGAACTAAGACATGCAGAGCTTCAAATGATGAAGGATAATGAAATCTTAGATCAGTCTTTAATCACTTCTTTCAAAGAATTATTGATTGATTTAAAACATGTTGAAAATTCAAGAATCATTGCTCTTAAAGAAAACATTAATAATCATAGCGTTATTAAGCTAGAACAAGAGTTCCAAGTTAAAAAAAGTATCGAATTAATTAAATTAGATCAAGAATTAATGGATGTTGATAAGTTAATCCTGAAAAAAAGAAATGAAACTTTAATTAAAAATGAAAAAATTAAAGAAGAAGCTAATTCAGAGATCATTTATCAAGAATCACTAATTAATATTGCTAAAAAAGAACACGAACTACAACTTGTAAAAGTTACTTCTCTTTATGAAAATGAAAGAAGTCTAGCTGAAGAACAAATTGAAAGAATTAACTTAGGAGTTAAAGTTAATGATGCCTTTGTTAAGACAACATTAGAGAATCAGTTATTATTTGCTTCTCAACAAATTAAGTGTGCTGAAAGTGAGTATGAGATTCGTGTAGAAAGTATAAATCTAACTCATGAACAAGAACTTGAATATGCTGAAAAGAAAATTAATCGTTTCCGTCAGAAATATGAATATGACAAAGCAAAACATAACAAAGAACTAGCGGATAAACTAGAAGACTTGAATTATAAACTTCTTCTTTTCACAGACGATAAGGATAATAAAGAAATAAATAAAAAAATTGAGAATCTTAAAGAAACTTATAATAAGATGATTGAAGAAATTGAAGAAGTCGAAAAAGAAGATATTGAAATAAGAAGATATGAAAAAGTAATCCTCGACGCAGATAACCGTGCTAGAGAGGCAATTGAAGATGCATCAGCTCTTAGAAATCAAACTGTAGATTCATTTAAAATATTACTCAATCAAACTCAGGAAAAATATAATTTAATTAAAGAAACAGATCAAACTGAAGATACAAAAGGAATTATGCCTGTACTTAACAATACTGCTGTTTCAAGTGCAAATGATCGATTACAAAAAGCTATTTCTGAGGCAGATGAACTCTACAAAGATAAGATTGTAGATCCAACAAAAGCTATTGAAGAAACAAAAGAAATGCTAGAGAGTTTAACAAGCAGTACAGAAGCAGATACATTTATTGATGAGCAAAAAGAGCTTAAACGACAAATTATTAAGAAACATAAAGATTTAATCGATCAGTTATCTGTTGATAAAGAAGCTGGACTTAGTTTAGTTGAAGCTGAGCTTCAAAAAACTAAAGAAGCTAACAAAAAAGAACTTCTGGATATGCAGACAAATATCTTTATTGATGCTGTTTATAGAAATGAAAAGGATATCGCAGCTGATTATACAGGATTATTTGCTAAAGAAAATACTATCCACAAAGCTTACATTAAGGAAATTAGTGACTTTAAAGATCAAAGACTTAAAGTCCAAGCTGTAATCATAAAGGATACAAATCTAATAATTAAGCAAACGTTTAAACCGTATAAAAAGTATATTAGATTTGCTTCTAAAGGATTAAATGCTAAGAAAAAGGAATTAGCTAAAGAATACAGTAAAAAGCTTAAAAAGGCTCGAAATGAAGTTCAAGGAAATTATCGAAGATTACTTAGTAACGTATAAAAAAACATCATTAAATGATGTTTTTTTTATGCTATTGTTAGATTTCTGACCCATTTAAAGCTTCTAAAGCGCCAGAGTAATAATACTGATTTTATAATTTCTTCTATATTTACAATCGCAACAATTATGTATAAAGGTAATCCACTGTAAATACTTAATATAAATGCAAGTGGTACTCCAATTAGCCATAAAGGTCCAATTTCTGCGAGTAAAGAGTAAAGAGTGTCTCCTCCTGCTCGGAGTGTTCCAACAATTTGTAAAGCATTCACAAATTTAACTGGTATATAGAAACTAAATACTTTTAGGATTAAAGAGATACTCGTTCTAACTTCTTCGGGTAAGTGAGCAAATTGATCAGCAATTGTATTACTGAACATAAAGAGTAAGACTCCAAACACTATACCTGCTTGAACAGATAACTTTGTGAACTTAATACCCCATTCTTTTGCGAGTGATAAATTATTTTCACCGAGTTTTTTACCAATCATAATAGCACAAGCACTACTAAGCCCAGCGTTAAACGACCAAAATAGTCCCATAAATTGATTGCTTATCACAATACTAGAGATACTCTCTTCTCCTATAAAAGCGTAAGCAATCAAGTAAAAACTCATTCCTAAGCCCCAAATTGTTTCATTAATTGCGACTGGGAGTGCTTTTTTAACTAATTTCCTAATAAAATCTTTAGTTATATTCTTATATTCTTTAAATTTTATTCTGAAAACCTCTTCTTTTGAATAAACAAGATAACCAATTAAGAATAATGTTCCGATAATACTAGAAGTTGCGGTTGCAATAGCAGCTCCTCTAACACCCATAGCTTCAAAGCCTAGATTTCCATTAATCAATAAAAAATTAAGAAATGTATTTAATAAAACGGCACCGATAGCTACGAATTGAGGATATCCTACTTTTTCAACACTTCTCATTAACATTCCAATGGCAAACGAGATTGTCATTGAGAAATATGAGAAGGAAGCAACTTTAAGGTAATCTCTCCCAAAAGTGATGAATTCATCACTTGTAGAAGCAAGTTCGTTATGGTCAAATATCCCAATTAATACTTCTGGGAAGAAAAAAGCGAAAACAAAGAATAAAGAGGAGATAATAGCTCCTATTATCAATGTAATAATAAATACTTTGTGAATGTTATTGATTTCCTTACTACCCCAGTACTGAGCTATAAAGATTGCAAGCCCACTAAAGAAACCAAATTCAATCATAATTAATAGGAAAGCAAAGTTAGCACTAACACCAACTGCTTCAACAGCTAAGTTTCCTAAGCTTGATACCATAAACATATCAATAATAGCTAGTAAACTAGTCATTAACTGAGCAAGCATAATTGGTGTTCCTAATCTAATTATCTTTTTGTAGAAAAACTCATTGCTACTTTCATCGAGTAAGGAATGTGTCATCTATTTTAAGTCCTTTAAGAAGCTAGTTCCATAACTTGCTTTTTTAGTTTTAAAGTTTTCTGAGATAGTAGCTCCGATGTCTGCGAATGTTTCTCTTGTCTTTATTTCTCCACCACCGATACTTGGGGAATAAGCTAATAATGGTACGTATTCTCTAGTATGATCTGTTCCAGGAGCAGTTGGATCATTTCCATGATCGGCTGTAATTAAGATTAAATCATCTTTTTTCATTTTAGCCATTAATTCTCCTAGTTGAATATCAAACTCTTCTAAAGACTCTTTATATCCTTTAGGGTCTCTTCTATGACCAAATAAAGCATCAAAATCAACTAAATTAATATAAGCAAGTCCGTTAAAGTCGTTATCTGCATATTTTATGTAGTTTTCCATTCCATGGTGATTTGATGTTTGCTTATAATATTCCGTGATTCCTTCTGAATCATAAATATCAACGATTTTACCAAATGAAACTACGTCATATCCTACTTCTTTTAAATATACTAATGCAGTATCTTCAAAAGGCTTTAATGCGTAGTCATGGCGATTAGATGTTCTTTTAAATTCACCAATTTTATTTCCAAGATATGGTCTAGCAATAATTCTTCCTACTTTCCATTCTTCTTTCATTGTTAATTCGCGTGCTATTTCACAAGCTTTGTATAATTCATCTAAACCTACTTTTTCTTCATGTGCTGCGATTTGTAGTACACTATCTGATGATGTATAAACAATTAAATCACCTGTAGCTAATTGATGTTCTCCGTATTCATCTAAGATTACAGTACCACTACTTGCTTTATTACCGACAATCTTTCTTCCTGTTCTTTCTTCTAATGCTTTAATTAATTCATCAGGAAAACCTGTATCAGTAAAAGTAATAAATGGTTTTTTAATTTTTAATCCCATTATTTCCCAGTGACCAGTTAAAGTATCTTTTCCAAGGCTTATTTCAGCCATTTTAGAATGATAACCTTCAGGATTTAAGTTCTTTGGTACTCCATTAATTTCGGTCAAGTTACCGTATCCTAATTTTTGCATGTTTGGAAGTGAGATTGGACCCGCGGCTTCACCAATATGTTTAATTGTATTAGAACCTAAATCACCATATTCTGCTGCATCTGGTAATTCACCACAACCTACACTATCAATAACTATTAAAAATACTCTTTTAAACATTAAAATTCCTCCTCTTTGTTAGCACGAGGATGAAATTCCTCGTAAACACTCTTTAGTTGCTTTTTATTTATGTGTGTATATATTTGGGTTGTTGAAATATCTTCATGACCCAGTAATTCTTGTACCATTCTTAAATTAACTCCGTTTTCAAGTAGATGAGATGCGAAACTATGTCTTAAAGTATGAGGACTAACATCTTTTGTTATTCCGGCTTTAATAGCTAGTTTCTTTAATGTTTTATAAAATCCTACTCTACTAATAGAAGATCCACGACTATTAACAAAGACGATATCTCCAGGAACTTTCTTTAAAATAGGTCTTCCTTTATCTAAATATCTCCTAAGTGAATATCTACCTTCTTCACCTAGGGGTACGATTCTTTCTTTATTCCCTTTTCCTAAAATGTTTAAGAATCCCATATTTAGGTGTAAATCACCAAGTTTAATCTGAATTAATTCGGTAATTCTTAATCCACTACCATATAGCAATTCAAGCATAGCTCTATTTCTTAGTTCAAGGGGCTCATCGCCATCAGCCGCAATCATTAAGGCATCAACTTCCTCTACTGATAATATCTGTGGAAGTTTTTTTTGCTTCTTTGGAAGACTAATTCCCTCTGTTACATTAGTAAATACAAGCTTTTCAAGCATCATATATTTATGAAATGATCTTATAGCACTCATTTTTCTTGAAATACTTGATGGAGTATTGTGTTTTCTCTTTAATCTACCAATAAAATTACGAATATGTTGTTTAGTAATTTTATCAGGATCATTTAACATGTAGTTTTTAACTAAAAAATCAATATATTCAACTAAATCTGAAATATATGACTTAATGGAATTCTCACTTAGTCCTTTTGTAATTCGTAAATAATATTCATATTCCTTTAGTAATCGTTTTAACATATATTCGCCTCCTAAAATATTGAAAATATGATATTTCCTAATAAAAGTCCTTTTCTAGTAAAACGTAAATAATCGTTTTCTAGCACAAGTAACTCTTTGCTAATAAAATCATTAATTTCTGGATATAATTCTAACAAATCGACATTATATTTTGAATTCACAAAGTTTATGTTAACTCCAGCTAATAATCTAAGTCCCATAATCATTTCTTCACGTAAAGGTTCTACTTCATATGCTTCACTGATTGGGTATCCGTCTTCATTGAGGCTTTTAGTGTATCTCCTAACATTTCTGATATTGGAGAACCTTGAATCTTTATATAGAGAATGAGATCCACTTCCAATACCTAAATACTGTTTATTTTGCCAATAAATCATATTATGAATTGATTCATATCCTTTTTTTGAAAAATTACTTATTTCGTAATGATTGAAGCCTTTATTTTTCAAGGTATCAATCACTCTATTATACATTAATGCTTCTAAATCTTCACTGTTCATGCTTATTTTATTTTGAGAATATAAATAGTGCAATTTTGTCTTCTCTTCAAGAATTAATGAATAATATGAGATATGTTTAATTGGTAAATTTACCACTTCTTCTAAGTCCAATACTAATTCTTCCATTGTTTGATTAACTAATGAGAAAATCATATCAATATTTATGTTTGTAATACCACTTTTTAGAAGATTATCAACAGCATTCAATACATCTTCTTTCGAATGAGTTCTTCCTAAAAATAGTAAATGATTATCATTAAATGTTTGAACACCTATACTTACTCTATTTATTCCATACTTATTAAACAGATTTGCCATTTCAATAGAAATATCGTTTGGATTAGTCTCAATTGAAAACTCAGTGAGTTTTTTTATATTAATATATTTCTTTATTTGGATTAATAGTTCTTCTAATAAGTTGATTGGTAAGCTTGATGGAGTTCCTCCACCAATATATACTGTTTTTAAGTCATTATATTCAAATTTATGATTTTCTAACTCCTTAATTAACGAAACTAGATACTTTTTCTTCTTATCTAAAGAAGCGATTTCCTTATGAAAGTCGCAGTAAGTACACACTTTGTCACAAAACGGCACATGAATATATAGTGCAGTTAACATAATCATCACCTCGAGTCTAATTCTATCATATTTTATAGTGTAATGGGTATATATTTTATAATTATTTGATTATTTTTGCTTTTACTCTATTTACACCATATAATCACACTCGCTTCATATCTTATATATATAATGAAAGAAAGTAAATAAATGAGAGACGTTTAGTATAATATTCAGAGATATTCCTTAATAATCTAACAAGAATATATTGTGCTTTATCTATTATTTAAAGAAAGAAGCCCTAATTTTAGGGCTTCATTGATTAATCATCTAGTTTTAAAACGGTCAAGAATGCTTCTTGTGGTATTTCTACACTACCGATACTTTTCATTTTCTTTTTACCTTTTTTCTGTTTCTCGAGTAATTTCTTTTTACGAGTAATATCTCCACCATAACACTTAGCTAAGACGTTTTTACGCATTGCTTTTATTGTGCTTCTAGCAATTATCTTATTATTAATGGCTGCTTGAACGGGTACTTCAAACATATGTCTTGGAATAATCTCTTTTAGTTTTTGAGTCATTGCTTTACCTCTGCGGTATGCAAAATCCTCAAAAACGATAATACTAAGAGCATCTACGATCTCATTATTAAGTAAGATATCCATTTTAACTAGTTTACTTTGGCGATAATCACTAAATTCATAGTCAAATGATGCATATCCTTTTGAATATGACTTTAATTTATCAAAAAAGTCATAAACTATTTCTAATAATGGTAATTTGTATGTTAATTGAACTCTTGAATCACCAATGTATTGCATATCTTTAAAGATTCCACGTTTAAATTGGCATAATTCCATAATGTTACCAACATATTCATTAGGAGTTAGAATTATGGCTTCAACAAATGGTTCCTCAATTCTATCAATTCTTTGAATTGGTGGTAGATCACTCGGATTATCAATCATTATCATTGTATTATCTGTTAAAAAGATTTTATAGATAACGCTTGGACTAGTAGCGATTAAAGGAATATTGAATTCTCTTTCAATTCTTTCTTGAATTATCTCCATATGGAGTAATCCAAGGAAACCAGTTCTAAATCCAAAACCAAGTGCTTGAGAAGTTTCAGGTTCAAAGACTAAAGACGCATCATTTAGTTTAAGTCTACCTAGTGCTTCTCTTAAATCATTGTATTGTGCTGAATCAATTGGGAACATTCCACAAAATACCATTGGATTTAATGTTCTATACCCTGGAAGTGGAATATCAGCATGTTGAATTTCATGAGTAATTGTATCTCCCACTCTAATATCTTCAATATTCTTGATTGAAGCAGTTAGAAATCCTACATCTCCTGGTCCTAAATAATCTCTTTTTTCTTCTTTTGGAGTAAAAACTCCAACCTCTAAGACTTCATAAACAACATTAGTAGCCATCATTTTTATTTGATCGCCTTTTTTAACAATACCTTCAAAGATTCTTATACTTGGAATGATTCCACGATAAGAATCATAATATGAATCAAATATTAATGCTTTTAATGGAGCTTCTGGATTACCTGTTGGGATTGGAACATTAGTAACAATTTGTTCAAGGATATCAACAATACCTATTCCTTCTTTAGCGCTAGCCAATACGGCGTTACTAGCATCTAAACCGATAATATCTTCTACTTCCGCTTTAACTTTTTCTGTATCTGCGCTAGGTAGGTCAATTTTGTTAATAAGTAATAAGATTTCTAGATCATTTTCAAGAGCTAAATAAACATTAGCTAATGTTTGTGCTTCGATACCTTGTGCAGCGTCAATTACTAAGACTGCACCTTCACAAGCCGCTAAACTACGAGAAACTTCATATGTAAAGTCGACATGACCAGGTGTATCAATAAGATGAAAAATATATTCTTTCTTATCAAGAGCAATATATTTAATTTCTACTGCATTTAATTTTATTGTAATTCCACGTTCTCTTTCTAAATCCATTGAATCTAGAAGTTGAGATTTCATCTCTCTACTAGTAATAGCATTAGTTTCCTCTAATATTCTATCCGCTAAGGTAGATTTACCGTGATCAATATGAGCAATAATTGAGAAATTTCTTATTTTCTGTTGTCTTTTTCTAATTACATCATAATCGATTTTTTGACTCATATTAACACCTCCTATTTTACGCTAATTAATTGTACATTATTATTAGTATTAATGCAATAAAAAAGAATACTTATATAAAACAAAACGGCATATTTGTGCCGTTAAATGGATCTTGTAAAGATAATGTTTTTTTCATCTGAAAGTTTAGAGTTAAAACTATAGCTATTTGCATCATATTCTTTCATCTTTTGAATGTCTTCAATATTACCTAAAATGAGGTAATTAAGGAATCTTCCACGTTCTTGTTTAGAATAAGTTGGTTGATTAACGTAATTGTCATTTTTCTTTTGAAGAAAGCTTATATTAATGAAATTTGTTTTCTCAATAAGTTTAGAAAATTCATTTGAAGCTAAATTTATAACAAGTTCGTTCTCAAAATAGCCTGTAATATCCCAAAAATCATAAAGATTTATCCCGATTTTCATCTTCATATCAAGACGGTAAGGATTAATTAATGTTCCTGGTTCTAAGATTCCGTAAAAGGCATCTAGAATAATAAGATTATTCTTAATATAGTCATATTCTTTTGAAAGATATAGTTCTTTTTGAAGACCTTTAAAAACTAAACCATTAAAACTCTCAAAGGCATGATAAAGACCTAGTTTAGAGTAATTCTTTATATTCAAATATGTTGTCTCTAACAGTTGATCGTTGATTTTCATAATTTTTTTTAAGTCAGTCTTTGATAGTTTTCTCAATTGGGATAAAATTTTCTTGTGTTTTGACAAATAGATAATTTTTGTATCTTTTAAATTACTGGATTTCGTTAATTTTTGGGTTTTACTTGGAGAAATCACTATTTTCATCAAATCACCTTAACTCTCTTTAAAATATTATAACATATAAGTTGCATACTTAAATTTGATATTTGAATTAAGAAGGTATATACTGGAATTAGAGATTAGTATAATGTTTTGTGGGGGATAATCATAAAACTTGGAACACAAGGTTATCATTTTGAGTATTTTATAATATTCTTTTTGATAGCCTTTTTTATAAAAACGGACAGGTATGTCCTGTTTAATTACAATTTATTATATTAAAATTAAAGATATTGTAAAAATCAGCTGAAAGTGTCTTTACTCAAAGATACGAGTATAAGTACAACCAATCAGGAAACACAAGAGAATGTGAATATGACAATGGCGGGAACCTAAGCTCATACTCTTATAACATTGAAGGTTATAGCAGCACACAAAGCTACAATTATAATCTTAGTACAGGAGAGTATGATTCCACTACTGGAAGTGGATACTCCATAGATTATGATTATGAAACAACCGGAATAAAAAGGTTAGATGAAATAATATGGACTTTAGGTGGAACTATAAGAAATACAATGTCCATAGATTACTTTGATGGTGCATCTGTTGGAAATGGAAATGTATCAAATAGAATTGAGTCAATAACTCAAGTAATTGGTGCAGTGACAATACTGGAGGATATTACTTATGATGAGAAAGGATTCATTGAGCAAATAACTAATAACTACGGAGATATCATTCAATACATTTACGATGATAAAGATCAACTAACAAGAGAAAATAATGAAGTTGATGATTATACATACGTTTACGTATATGATAATTATGGTAATATTACATATCAATACTATTATGGTTTTACAACAGGAAGTCTAGGTACACCTAGCAATATAGAGATATATGCATATGACTCAACATGGAAAGATAGGTTAGCATCTGTAAGTTATGTACAACCTTTCAATCAATCTCAAAATTACACTATCACATATTATTATGATGATTATGGAAATCTTACAGCTACATCAGATGATTCAGATGATTCAAACAATGAAGCTTATGTATATGAGGGAAGACAACTGATATCATTTTCACAAGATGACACTACTATAACTTATATGTATAATGATGCAGGATATAGAACTCAAAAAGTAATAGATGATGGATCAACAGAGCAAACAATTGACTATTATTTAGATGGATCTAAAGTACTATTTGAAACTGATGGAACCTATGAAATATATTATGCTTATAATGTTGATGGATCACTGATTAGCATAAGATACAATGGAACTACATATTACTATGTTCACAATGTATTAGGAGATATCACTCATTTGTTAGATTCATCAGGTGATATTGTGGTAGAATATAGATATGATGCTTGGGGAAACATAATATATAAAACACCTTCAAGTACGCTTGCGGATATTAATCCTTATAGATATAGAGGTTATAGATATGATGAGGAATCTAGTTTATATTATCTTAATAGTAGATACTATGATTCTTCTATAAGCAGATTTATAAATGCAGATGGTTTATTAGGTGCGACTGGAGATATTCTAGGACATAATATGTATGCATATACACAGAACAATCCAGTAATGTATGTTGATCCATAAGGAGAGAAAATATTATAATAATGATTTGACCCTAAAAATCTAAAATTTTATTTAATAGATAAGGGAACACATATAGTTATAACGATTTTGGATAGTGTGTTATAATGTCTTTAGGTAGGAGTTGATAAAGTGAATTTATATTACTTTTTTCAAAAATATTTAGATAAAAAGAATGAATTTGAATTTAAAAGAAGTTGGGAAAAATTTGTTCATAACAATATAAAAAGATTTGTTGGTGTTATATTTCTAGTATGGATAATAGGTACTATTCTTGTAGGATATTTAGTTAATCTAGTTATTGGGTTCTTCTTAGGCTTCATTATAATGCTGTTCTTTAGTGCATATTTTGGATATATATTATTAATCCAAACACTTAAGTTTCTTGCAGTAAATAATACAAGATATATTCAAGAACAAACTATTGTAGATGAAAATGTTATGAATTATGAAGATGTAGTTGACTTATAAACAATAAAAACAAAAGAAAAAGACGTATTCACATACGTCTTTTTTTAATTAATACCATATAAGCCATGTTCTGTACCCTTATAAAGGGTGGTAACCATTTATCTACGTATAAATACGTCTCCTCATCAGTTCATTTACCGAATTGAAGTGCCCCTACCATAGTTTGGGTTTCTAGCTTGCGGGGTTTACCCGTTCCACCTTCATAGTTTCCTACAAAGTTCGTCTCTGTGGCACTTTTAAAGATAATCACACCATTTAACAGGTGTTTTCTCAGCCGTCACTTACGTGCATAGAGTTATTGTTTCCTCTATCACAATCACTACAAGCATCTCAGCTTGTGCTAGCATGGACTTTCCTAACATTTCTGCTCGGTTACCCAGGTATTAATATATATTATTTATTTAATTCTTCTTCTAGTATTTCTTCGATTTCTTCAATACAACCACCACAAGTTATCCCTGCTTCTGTCACATCACCAATAATTTCTACTGTTGTTGCTCCATTATCAATTGCATCGAGTATTTCTTGATAAGTAACTTCTTGGCAATGACAAATAATATCATCTTTTTCTCTCATCAGTTGCACCTCCTAAAAATCATTGTATTATGTGAATCTTATTATTTAGTTTCAGGTGCTTTTTTTGGAGCAGGTTTGAAAACAGGTTTTGGTAAAGTTGCTTTTCTTGATAAATCAACTCTTCCTTTATCATCAATACCAATTACTTTAACACTAATGATGTCTCCCATTTTAACAACATCTTCAGTTCTTTGAACTCTTTCGTGAGCCAATTTAGAAATATGACATAAACCGTCTGTACCTTTCCATAATTCAACAAAGCATCCGAATTTTTCAACTCTAACTACTTTACCTGAATATACTTCTCCAACTTTAGCAACTCTAACGATTTGCTCAATAATTTTAATTGCTTTTGCGATATCTACTGTATTTGTATGCATAATTGTAACTCTACCATCTTGTTCAATGTCAATTTTAACATCATTACATTGTTCAATGATTTGAGTGATTTGTTTTCCACCAGGTCCAATAACATCTCTGATTTTGTCTGGATCAATTTGCATTAATTTAACTTTTGGAGCAAATTCAGCAACTTCTTCTCTTGATTTATCAATAATACTATTCATATTATCAAGAATTTGTAATCTAGCAATTCTTGCTTGTTCTAGAGCTTCAGCCATTATATTGTTAGTGATTCCAGCGATTTTAATATCCATTTGAAGCGCTGTAATACCATCTTTAGTACCTGCAACTTTAAAGTCCATATCTCCATTGTGGTCTTCCATACCTTGAATATCAGTTAAGATTGAGTAATATTCTCCTTCTTTAATTAATCCCATTGCAATTCCCGCAACTGGATTTTTAATTGGAACACCAGCAGCCATTAAACTCATACTACCAGCGCAGATTGTTGCTTGTGAGCTTGAACCATTACTTTCTAATATTTCAGATACTATACGTACTGTATAAGGGAATTCGTCTTCAGTAGGCATTACTTGTCTTAAAGCACGTTCTCCAAGCATTCCGTGACCGATTTCTCTTCTTCCAGCTCCCATATATCTTCCTGTTTCACCAACACTGTATGGAGGGAAGTTATAATGTAACATAAATGTCTTTTCTTCTCTTTCAGCTAGACCATCAATTATCTTATGTTCTCTTAGAGATCCTAAAGTAGTCAATGCTAATGCTTGTGTTTGACCTCTTGTGAACATTGCTGATCCATGAGTTCTTTTAAATAGATCAATTTTTGATTCAAGAGCTCTTAATTCGTTCAATTTTCTACCATCAGGTCTAACTTTATCTTCACTAATTAATCTTCTTAATTCGTCTTTTACGATATCATGACAAACAATACCAACATCAGATAATAATTTTTTAAGATCATCTTTGTCCATTCCAGCATTGTTTTCTTCGTATTTTGCAGTTACTGCATCTGTAACTGCGGTAATTGCTTCATCTCTAGCAGCTTTTTCTACTGTTTGAACAGCTTTTACCATATCTTTTTCGACTACTGCTTTAACTTCTGCGAAAAGTTCAGGGTTAACTACTTTATATTCAAATACTTTTTTCTCTTTTCCAACTTCTTTAATAATTTCTTCTTGGAATGCAACAATTTTCTTGATCCATTCATGTCCAAAATTAATTGCTTCTAACATATCTTCTTCATTAACTATTTTAGCACTAGATTCAACCATGTTAACTGCGAATTTTGTACCAGCAACGATTAATTCAATGTCTGATAATCCTTGTTGTTCAACTGTTGGGTTAAGAATTAATTTACCATCAACTCTACCTACATTTACTCCTGCAATTGGCCCAGCAAATGGAATTTCACTAATTCCTAATACTAAACTACTACCAATCATAGCTGTCATTTCTGGTGAGTAATCTTGATTCCCACTCATTACTTGATTGATTACTTGAACTTCATTTCTAAATCCATCTGGAAATAGAGGTCTAAGTGGTCTGTCAATTAATCTTGATGTTAATGTTTCGTTATCACTTGGTCTTCCTTCTCTTTTTAAAAATCCTCCTGGGATTTTTCCTGCTGCATACATTTTTTCTTGATAAATGCACATTAATGGAAAGAAATTTGTTTGAACTTGTCTTTTTGAAACTGCTACAACACTTAATACTGCAGTATCTTCGTATCTTACAAGCGCAGCTCCTGCAGCTTGTTTAGCAACTTCTCCTAATTCAAATACTAATTTGCTACCATCTAAATCCATCTCGAATATTCTTACGTCAGTCATATTCATTTTTCCTCTTTTCTTCTCTTATTATATTTTTTATTTTATCCAATTTATTATAATACCATAAAAATTATAAAAAGCATAGAAATAAAACCTATTGTTTTAATTTCTAATGTGTATAATAAAAAAAGCAAATTGAATTTGCTTTTTAGCATGCAATATATTTTATAAACATTGCTATTGTGCTATTTAGGAATTCAGCAGCACTTTCATCATCCATTGGTTGGCTATACCCTAGACTTAAAGCTATTCTTTGAGTAGTTGGAACCATTATTTTAGATACAAAACCATACATTTTTTTACCATCGAAGATTGGATTTATTGAACCATCTTCTATTCCGTCAAGAAATAAATCAACATAAGCTTTATTAATATAAATTATATACTCGAAAAACTCATGTTCTCCTTCCATTGGATTAGATGATGGTATTACTGTATCCAAATCATTCATAAACTTAAGGAAAGGTTTATGATGATAATAAAGGTCTAAGAAGATTTCCAAATATGATTGAACTTTAGCTAATCCAGTAGAATTGGGATCGATATTTTTTTCTGCAAAAATATCAAACAATTCAACTTGCTCTTTCCAATAATCAAAAGCAACTAATTTAACTAACTGCATTTTATCTGTAAAATAACGGTATAGTGACGCTTCTCCCACATTTGCATTCTTTGCAATAATACTTATTTTACTATTAATTATGCCTTTTTCATAAAACTCTGTTTTTGCAGTTTTGATTATTCTTACTATTTTTTCTCTTTTTAAATCACTAATATCATCATAATAAGTTTTTTTAAGGTTCATTTGTATCACCTCTATAAGTTTATTATATAACTAAAGAATTATTTTTAAAGTAATCGTATAATATTTTTTTATTTTTCTCTAACATTTAAAAAATCATCAATTAAGATGATTTTTTATTATCGGCTAAAGTAAGTTCTTTAGAGGCTTCTTTTAATTCCAAGAAATATTCAGAAGTTACTTTTATTATTCCTGTAATTGGAATTGCAACTATAATACCTGTAACTCCAAATAAAGCTCCAAAGAAAATAAAACTTGATAAGACAAGTAAAGGATGTAAGCTAACTTCCCGACCCATAATCCATGGTTGGACGATTCCACCTTGTAATCCTTGTCCAATTACATTTGCAACAACTAAAGCAAGCCATGTCCATTCACCAAATAATAGTTCTCCTGGAACAGTAAACGAGTATAGAATTGGAAGTAACATCCCGATAAATCCACCAATATAAGGGATTATATCTAAAAATCCTAATGTGAATCCAAAGAAGATACTTCTTTCTCCAAGGCCTAGTATAAAGAATATGATAGTGAAGAATATACTCATTATTAACATCGATGTGAAACGACCATTAAAGTATTTTTCAATTACTTCATTTGATCTAATTCCTAATTCTTTAACATTCTTTTGATATTTTTTAGGTACAACAACTAAAAATCCTTCAAATATTTTTTCTTTATCATTAAGAATAAAGAATAAGAATACTGGAATTAAGACAATACTTATTAAAATATTAATAAAACTCTTAAATAGATTAAAGACATTGATAATAATTGGTGACATACTATTTAGATTAATATAATCACTCATTGAGTCGTATATATCAGATAATCTTTCATTATTTATAGCAAATGTTTCAATAGATACGAGAATGTTTTCCCAGTCTCTTGAAATGAATATTTTAGCTTGATCATATATCATATTTCCAACTAAGAAAACGAATAGCGCTATGATAATTAATAGTATTAGAAATACGATTATTACACTTATCCATCTTTTCTTAACTCTTTTATCGATTAGTTTTACAATTGGAGCAAGTAAATAACTAATAAACAATGCAACTACTAAAGGAAATACGATTGCATTAATTGCCGTAAATAAAGTATCTATTTGAGTTCCAAATAGTTCAGTTGCATACTTTAAAGAAATTAGGATTAAAGCGATAATCCCTAAGTTTTGTAAAGCTCTAACTCTTTTTTCATTTTTATTCATAATTTATTCCTCCATAAAGTATTATATCATAGATTCAAAAGAAAAAAGCGCTTTTCAGCGCTTTAATTATCTTCTTAGTCCTAATCTTTCAATTAGATCACGATATCTTTTAACATCTTTTTTTGCTAAATATTTTAGTAAATTTCTTCTGTGTCCTACTTTTTTAAGTAATCCACGTCTAGAATGATGATCATGTTTATGAATTTGTAAGTGATCATTTAATTCAAGAATTTCACGTGTTAATAAAGCAACTTGAACCTCAGGACTTCCTGTGTCACCGTCTTTTGTGCGGTAATCCTCAACTATTGCTTTTTTTGCTTCGCTAGATAATGCCATTTTAGTTTCCTCCTTTTTTTATTTTCTTACCTAATTCCTAGAAAATCGTTGGAGTATCGATAATCAAAGAGATAGGCGCGATTATTATTATATCATAGTAGATAATATATGCAAGTATTATTTACTTAGTGATTTAAAAGTATCTATAGAATCAATTTTGTCTTTATCAATTTGCTCTACTAATGCCTCTATTGAGGTGAATTTAACTTCATCTCTCAATCTTCTGATAAACTTGATTTCAATAATTTCTCCATAGATATCTTCATCAAAATCAAATATATTAGCTTCAACAGAAAGATCTATACGACAATTTAACGTTGGATTATGACCAACACTAGTCATTGATTCATACCAGATGTCTTTTACTTTTGTGAAAGTTACGTAAACTCCTCGTTTAGGTAAAAAATATCCATTAGTTGTTATATTTGCGGTAGGATAACCAATCATTCTACCTTTTTTTGCTCCTTGGATAACTTCTCCATTAATTGAATAGTAATCTCCGAGTACTTCTTTTACATTATCTACTTGTCCAGATCTAATCAAGTCCCTTATGTGAGTGCTTCCTACTTTATATCCTTCATAAGTTACTTCTTTAACAACGATAGTGTTTAAGCGTTTATCGTTAAGTAGTGTTTTAACATTACCGCTTCCTCTAACTCCGAATTTAAAATCGAAACCACAAACGATAGTATCAATATTCTTTAAATACATATTTATAAATTCATTTGGAGTAAGTTGTGCTTTTTCTTTTGAGAACTCAATTACATAAATATAATCAAGATCAAATTGCTTAAAAATCTTAATTTTCTTATTTAGAGGTGTTAAGTAGTAATAATCTAAATCAAATAAGATACTTTTTGGATGAATATCAAAAGTAATCACAGCTTTAGATAAGTTTTTCTTATTTCCAATTTCAATTGTTTTATTTATTAGTTCTTTATGAGCCAAATGAACACCATCAAAAAAACCAATAGCGGCTACTGTGTTGTGTTCAATTGGATTTCCATTAAGTTTTATAACTTCCATAGTTTAACCTTCTTTAAAATACATTTATTGCCTTCATTTTAGGCTCTGTGGGGTGTTTATCATAAATTGCAAGTAAGTTGTCGTCTTGATCAACAATTCTTGTTAGAGAATAGTTTTTAAAATATTTAAGGCTTATTGCCATTCCGTTTTTTACATGATGATTTAATTCTTCTGGTAAAACAAATTTATTCATAAACGATAAAGCATTAGAGAGACTAATAATGTTGTAGTTACCTTTTTCTACTTCTTCTAACGTATAACTATCTTCAACACTAAATTGACCAGCTTTAAGTCGGTGAAGTTCATAATTATGTGCTGGGTAACCTAGTTTTTTTCCAATATCATAAGATAATGTTCTAACATATAACCCTTTAGAACTATGAACAGTGTAATCAAAATAAGCAACGTCGTTCGAATATATGATATCATTTATTCTTTTGATGTCAAATATATCGATAATTCTTGAAGGTATATCATCAATTATTATTCCTTTACGAGCATATTCATACAATCTTTTGCCTTTATATTTGATAGCTGAGTACATTGGAGGTGTTTGAGTATATTTTCCTTTAAAAGAATTAATTACTTCATCAACTTGGTCAAGTTGACTCACTTTTAACTCTTCAAGAATCGTCCCAGTTTTGTCTAAAGTATCCGTAGATTTACCAATTAAAACAGTTGATTGATATACTTTTTCGTCGTTGTTAAGGTATTTCATGATCTTTGTACCTTTGTTTACACCAACAACTAAAACTCCGGTTGCATCAGGATCTAACGTTCCTGTGTGACCGAGTTTTTTTGTTTTTAAAATACCTCTTAAAACATTAATTACATCATGAGATGTATAACCTTTCGGTTTGTTTATTAATAATATACCGTCCATCTAAATCACCAAGATTATTATACAATAAAGCCAAAAAAAAACCAAGATTTAACCCTGGTTATTTTTTATGCTTTGCGAACCCAATCAACTAAAGCATCTTTTGGCATGAATCCTGCTCTTTGAGCAACTGCTTTTCCATCTTTTAAGACGAACAAAGCTGGAATTCCTCTAACACCGAATTGATTTGCTAGTTCGATATTTTGGTCTACGTCAACTTTTACAACTCCAATGTCTTCATTTTCATTAGCAATTTGTTCAAGCACTGGACCAATCATACGACATGGTGCACACCAATCTGCATAAAAGTCTAAGATAATAGTTCCTTTTGCTGTTATATCTTTAAAGTTATTACTGTTTGCGAATACTACAGGCATAGTTATTTCCTCCTTATTTAAAAAATACAGTTTATTATACTTAAAGAAATGAGTAATTTCAATCTTTTTGCAAAATTATTTAAAATAAACTACAGTTGCTCCCGTTCCGCCTTCTCCACCCTCACCATCACGATGGTTTGATACACTAGAATTCTTGTCTAAATAGGTCTTAACAAGTTTTCTAAGTGTTAATGTACCATATCCATGAATAATAGTTGCAAAAGGCATGTTTGAAATAAGACAATCATCAATGTATTTGTCTAGAGCAATTTTTGCTTCTTCATATCTCATTCCTCTTAAATCTAATTCAGATTTAACAGTTTTCTTAATATTTGATTTAATTTTATTTACTCGATTGTTTGATTTTTTTGCATGACTAATGAACTCAAGTTGATCTTCTGGAAACAAAGAAGTTAATGCTCCCATTTTTACAAGCCATTGATTTTTCTTTTGTTTTTTAAGCAATTCTCCAGCTCGATTAAACTTTAAAATATTAACAATATCTCCAACTAAAAAATCATGTTTTTCAGCTGTTTTAGATTCAGCTTTTGAAGTGCTTAATGACTTAACTTTATATTTGATTTCCGCAATTTCATGATCCTTGATTAAATCTTGTTTTTTTAGTAATTCTATCTCTTTGATAAGGTTAAGGGCCTCTTCTTTTGTATCCTTAATTATTTGACTCTCTTCAACTGCAACTTTTCTTTTGAGTCCCCTTTTTTCCTCTATAAGCTCTTTTCGTAATATCTCATTTCGATTGACTAATTCATTATTATCCTTAATTTGATTCTCATACTCTCTAATTTTTTGTTCTAGTGTATTTCCACGTTTTTCAAGCTTATTTATTAAATCTGTTATCTCTGTTTGCGAGGTTAAAACATTCTCTTTAGCACTATTAATTATTGATTCATTTAGTCCTAATCTTTCACTGATTAAAAGTGCGTTTGATTTACCTGGAGTACCTAGTAATAATCGATAAGTTGGAGACAAAGTATTAACATCGAATTCAACACTTGCGTTTACTATTTCATTTTTATTATAGGCATAAGCTTTTAATTCTGGATAATGAGTAGTCGCAATAACATGGACTCCTCTTATTCTAATATAATCTAAAATACTTATCGCAAGACTTGCTCCTTCTTTTGGATCAGTTCCACTTCCGAGTTCATCTAGTAAGATTAATGAACCCACAGTTAAGTTATCAATAATCCTAATAATTCTTGTCATATGAGAAGAAAATGTTGATAAAGATTGTTCTATTGATTGTTCATCACCAATATCTGCGAAGATATTCTCGAATATTATTGTCTTACTGCCTTTATCTACAGGAATTAACAATCCACTTTGAACCATTATTGATAATAATCCCATTGTTTTTAAAGCAACTGTTTTACCACCTGTATTTGGACCAGTAATAATTATGATTTTTTCATCTGAATTAAAGGTAATTGTATTTGCGATTACTTCTTCTTGTTTAATTAAAGGATGTCTTGATTTAATAAGGTTAATTTCTGAATCTGTAATAGCAGGTGCACTACATTCATATATTAGGGCAAATTTCGCTGTTGCGAAAATTGCATCTAATTCAGATAGAAGCTTTAAGTTATTAGTTAAAGGATAATAGTACTCAGCAACTTTGATTGTAAGTTCTCGTAATAATCTCTCAACTTCTTTTTGTTCATCAAGTTTTAATAATGATATTTCATTATTTATTGTATTGACACTTGTTGGCTCCATATAAACAGTCTCGCCACTACTTGAGTAATCAATGATTGCTCCTTTAAAGTTGTTTTTCTCGCTTAATTTGATTGGTACAACAAAACGATTATTTCTGATTGTAACAAGAGATTCTGCTAGTTTAGAATTATCTCTGTTTAAAATAAGATTTAACTTTTCTGTTATTTTGGTTTGTTTTGATCTAATAGAGTTTCTTATTTTTCTTAATGTAGGTGAAGCACTATCACTTACTTCTGCATTATCAGTAATTATATATTGAATTTCCATTTTTAGTTTTGGAACACTTTCAATATTCTCAAAATAGATATCTAAGGCAATATCTTCAATTTCATTTTCTTTAACTTGCTTATAAAAACGCAACATATTATTTGTTGCTTCTATTAAGCCAATAATATCTAAAAACTCAAAAGGCTTTAATACTGAATATATTTGTGCTCTTTTTAAAGTCTCTGATAAATCTCTAATTCCACCAAATGGAGGTTCTTTGTAAAGGTCAATAATTTTTAATGCATGAGCTGCTTCACTAAGTTTTCTGTTTATTTCTAGTACGTTGTTACTAGGTGATATTTCATCAACTAAAAACTTACCTAAAGAAGTTTGGGCATAATTACTAACCATTGTTTTAACTTTATTGAATTCCAGTAAACTATTATCAAAATACATAATATCACTCCTAGCAATACTATTTTAACAAATTATATGCTAAAATAATAGGGCGAGGTGATTATTTTGAACTATGTACTTAATTTAACGGATGAATTCGCAAAAAGAGTAATTATATTTTATCGTGATTATCAAGCAGATTCGAAGAACGAATCTGTTGTTTTCTTTGCGAAAACTGATTACGTTGCAGTTACAGTATATAGTACTAATAAGGTTATGTTCCAAGGTGAAGACGCAGAAGATGAATATAAAATGTGGAAAGTAATGTTAGATTATAAAGAAGACATTGCTCCTAAGAAAAAAATTGTAAAACAAAAAGATACTGACTACTATTTACTTTCAATTGGTAGTGATGAAGTAGGTACAGGAGACTTCTTTGGTCCTATTACGGTTTGTGCTGCTTACTTAGATAAAGATAATCTTGAATATATTAAAGGTCTTAAAATAGATGATTCAAAGAAATTAAGTGATGAGAAAATTATTAATATAGCTGAAAGAATAAAAGATAGATTAGTCTTTAGTTTATTATCATTACATAATGAAAAATTTAATGAATTAACAAGACGTGGATATAATATGAATAAGATAAAAGCTATTTTACATAATAAAGCAATATTAAATTTACAAATGAAAGTATTTGAGAATCCCCCAGTAATTGTTGATCAGTTTGCTGAAGAAGGGCTTTATTTTCGCTACTTAAGCAATGAAAATAAAGTTTATAGAGATATTAGATTTACTACTAAGGCTGAAAGCAAATATGCTAGTGTAGCGATTGCTAGTATTATCGCAAGATACGCTTTTTTAAAGCATTTTGATATCTTAGTGAGTGAGTCAGGGTATCCACTTAAAAAAGGTGCAGGGAGCCAAGTTGATGAGCTTACTAGTCAAATCATTGAAGAAAAAGGAGAAAATTTTTTAGAAAAGTACGCTAAAATGAATTTTAGAACATTAACTAAAGCAAAGGAACTACTTAAATAAGTGTTTTATAATTGAATTAAATAAATCGTTATAATATAATATTAAATGTAAAAGGAGATGATTTTTTTGAATGAAAAATTAGAAAAAGCAATAAACGATCAACTAAATTTCGAAATTGAATCTGCTCATATCTATTTAGCAATGGCTGGATATGTAGCTACACTCGGGTTAGAAGGATTTGAAAGTTGGATGTTTGTTCAGTATGAAGAAGAACTTTCTCACGCTAAGAAATTTATACAATATATTAATGAACGTGGTGGAAGAGTAAATATTACTGGATTTGAAACTCCAAGAAATGATTTTGAATCATTACTTAATGTGATGGAAGTATCTTTAGGACATGAGAAAATTGTTACTGCGAGAATTAATAACATTATGGATATTGCTCATGAAGTTAAAGATTACGCTGCTATTAGCTTCTTGCAATGGTATGTAACAGAACAAGTTGAAGAAGAAGATAATTTTAGTAAACTTATCGACAAGATTAAATTAGTAAAAGACGCCGGTCTTTATATGTTAGATAAAGAAGTTGGGACAAGAGTATTTGTACCAATCGCTAAATAGCATTTATACTACAGTTAGAGATTAAATAAACAATTGTTAATAAAAAAAGACGAGAAAACGAAAGTATAACCTTAAAATAGACACAAAAAAGAAAAGAGTCATATTAGATGAGAATCTAGTATGACTTTTTGATATACTTAGAATGAAAGAAAGGAATGATAAGATGAGAAGGACAAAGAAACATAGAGTATTTAGCATTGAGGAAAAGAATCAAATTGTATTATTATACTTTGGTAGACATATGGGTAGAGCAGAAATAATGAAATACTTATAATCAAGCCTACAATCACTATTATAGAGGTATATTTTTTCTTAATAAACAAATAGTCAATCCCTCCATTACTAATCAAAATTATAGCGACCAACCCTCCTACCCCAAGTATTCCAAATATTTGAAGAACAATTTGATTTAACCATTGCGTATAACCAAGGTGTGCAATATACCATCCTGCGGTAAATGACATGTTTATTCTTATAGTAGTTATCGCTGTCAATACGCAATAATTATTATGTAATCCAAAAGTACAGTTCTTTTTTTGAAAAGCGTTGGTATAAACTATACCGAAAAGAATACCAATCCCCCTAAATACCTCTTAATACCATCTAATTTTGTTATTGCATAAAATGCAGGAGCAATAATACATAAGATTGCTAAATATAGATTTAATTCTCATTTCTGTTTTATTATTCTTAATTAAATCATCTTTTCTCTTGTTGACCAAGCATGATTATTCTATTGCTTTGTTCAATAAATATATTTAAACTAATAATTCACACATTATGATTCTATAAAATCTTATTCAAATGCTTCGCCTTCAGTTATAAGTTGACTATATCTTTTATCAAATAAAATATGTTTCACTCTAATTATTACTTAATCTTTGGAACAGAACTCAAATATGCTTTTTTACCATCCATAGTCGACCAAAACATATC
>JAOZRX010000016.1 GCA_029939945.1 Candidatus Izemoplasma sp.
TGATGGAACAAAATTTGGTAAAACAGCAAGTGGTGCTGTTTGGCTTGATCCAAATAGAACATCTGTTTATGAGTTTTACCAATACTGGATAAATACTCCTGATAAAGATGCAGTAAGCTATTTAAAGAAATTTACATTTATGAGTGTTGAAGAAACTAAAGAAGTCATTGAACAATTTGAAAAGGCACCACATGAACGTTTAGCTCAAAGAAAGATTGCTGAAGAATTGACTGTATTAGTTCATAGTAGAGAAGAATACGAATCAGCTGTTAGGATTTCAAAAGCATTATTTAGTGGAGATATTAAATCACTCACAGTATCAGAAATAAAGGATGGATTTAAAGATGTTCCATCAATTCAAATTTCTGAAGATATGAAATTAGTAGATTTATTAATTGAAGCAAAACTAGCATCTTCTAAACGTGAAGCAAGAGAGTTTATAAAGAACAATGCTGTTTCTGTTAATGGAAAAAAAGAAACAGATTTAGAATATGTGGTCAAAAAAGAGAATGCCATTGAAAAAAGTTTCACAGTTTTAAAAAGAGGTAAGAAAAAGTATACATTGGTTAAACATTAATAATATTCTAGGCTCAGAGTTTTAAGTGAACCCTAAATAGTGGACATTATATAAAAAGGTGAGCTAGACAATGTTGTATTTGAATCATATCTTAAGACACTAAGATTAAATGCACATAATAGAAAAAGAGAAAATAAAAAACACCAATACAATTAATTATTACACTTATGTCCAATTTTTGGGGTTCAGTGCATAATTTTGTATTGGTGTTTTAATTATCTACTTTAATGTCTAGCAGCCATTTCTAATGAAACAACAATCATCCATATCCAAGAAAAAGAAGGAACAAGAATGAAAAATAGTATTCTAATAAATAAAGTGGTTATTCGTGTTTTGTTACGTAAATACATTTGAAAAAATAGAATATGAATAATAGAAATTCCCAAGATGAGCGGCATTATAGAAACAACCAATAAAGTAGTAATACTTTCTCCGTTAAAGAAATAATAACTACTTAAAGCAACAGTAGAGTAAAATACTGATATTATTGGCATTGCACAGTATCTTAAATATAAAATTGTTGGTGAATCATTTGAATCATCTGAATTATACTTGAAAGTAGATATATATATTATTAGCACAAGGAATAGTAATGGGTATAATGAATAAGAACTCCCAATATAAATATAGTTATCTAAAGAACTTAAAAATCCATCTGTTACTGTTGTTATACTTAAATAATGAACTACAGGCAATAAAAAAATTAGAACTGATAATATGCCTATTACAATAAGACGATGAGTATCAATTTCTAATATATATTTTTTCATAGAATCTCCCCCATAAATATATTATAACAAAAAAAATGCAAAAAAAAATGGAAATTTCCATTTTTTTTTAGTCACATTCAGTCGCGTGAGAATATCCAATTAAGAATATTTCCTTAATATGGCTATCTCTTAAGCAATAGATAACTTGTTTTCCGTTTTTTCTAGTTCTAACAACATTTAAATCTCTTAGTAATTTTAATTGATGTGATATCGCTGATTGGCTAGTATTTAGTTTATCTGCGATTTCTTGAACGGCATGTTCGCCAGTATAAAGTAAATCAATTATTTTAAGTCTAGTCAAATCACTAAAAATCTTGAATAATTGAACAGTCTCTGCAAGGTTTTTTAACTTTTCTCTTTCAATCATTTTTTAACCTCCTAGAATAGATTATTCTTAAACTGTTTAAAACAGCTATTAGAGTAATACCAACATCTGCGAATATTGCCATCCACATATGTATTTCTCCAAAACCGGCTAGAATTAAGAATGAAAACTTAACTCCTAAAGAAAGGATAATATTTTGATAAACAATATTTTTGGTTTTATGAGAGATTTTAAATGCTGTTTCAACTAAATTTAAATCATCATTCATAATTATAACATCAGCAACATCCATTGCTATTTCACTACCATTACCCATTGCTAGTCCAATATCAGCATTTTTAAGTAATGGTGCATCATTGATTCCGTCTCCAATATATAATTTTAGTTTCTTTGTTTCCATTTCATTAAAGACTCTTACTTTATCTTCTGGAAGTAAATTACTTTCGTAATGTATTCCACCTAGAGATTCAGCAACTTCTTTAGCTATTAAGTTATTATCACCTGTTAGCATTGTAATATTATATTTTTTATTTAATCTTCTAATAACATTTAATGATGAAGATTTAATTTCATCTTTAACAACTACTCTTCCGATGTATTTACCGTATTTACTTACAAATACATTTGAACCAACCATAATTTTTTTATCTTTTACTTTGATTTTATGTTTACTCATTAGTTTTCTATTACCAACTAAGATAGTACCTTTTTCATCTCTAACAACTAATCCAAAACCAGGGATTTCTTCGATATTTTCATAATCGTAAAAATCACCTTCATAATATTCAATAATTGATTTTGCGATTGGGTGGTTAGAATATCTTTCAATACTAGCTGCGAGTTTTAATGTTTCATCGTTTGAGTATTCACCAACACTAAAATTACCATGAGTTAATGTACCTGTTTTATCAAGACCAATACTATCAACGTTAGTAAACATATGTAAGAATGTACTACCTTTAAATAGTATTCCTTTTCTAGCTGCTGCACCTATTCCAGCAAAATATGATAATGGAATAGAAAGAACTAAAGCACAAGGACAACTAATTACTAAGAAAGTAGCTGCACGGTAAATATATTCTTGATACTCTGTAGGATCAAATAATGTTGGAACTAAAAACATTATAAATGCTGCGATAGTAACAGCAGGAGTATAATAACGAGCAAACTTTGTTATAAAGTTTTCCGTTTTTGCTTTATGATTTGTTGAGTTCTCAATTAAATCAATTACTTTAGCGATTGTTGATTCGCGGTATTCTTTTGAAGCTTCTATTGTAATTAAACTTCCAACATTCAAGTTTCCACTTAAAACATAATCTCCTACTTTAACCATACTTAATTTTGCTTCTCCAGTTAAGGCACTAGTATTTAAAGAAGTAGAACCTTCAATTAAGACACCATCAACCGGAATCTTTTCACCATTTTTAATAATGATGATATCGCCTTTTTTAATTGATAAAGGATCTTTAATAACTACTTGTCCATCAATTAAGACATTAGCGTATTCAATTTTTAAGTCCATTAAAATTGAAACTTCTTGTTTACTCTTATGAACAGCTTTATGTTGAAGATATTCACCTATTGTATAAAAGATAATTACTAATATTGCTTCATAATAAAAAGCTAAGAACATTGCGGCTACAGTCGCAATAAACATTAATGTGTTTTCATTAAATAGTTCTTTTCTTTTTACACCTTTTAATGTTTTACTCATAATTTTGAATGAGATAAAGAAATATCCAATCCAATATAATGGAATGAATCCCCAAGCAATTCCGTAATGATCAAAAACGAAACCAATAATATATATAGCTATCCCAATAAATACAGAGTAGTAGCTCTCTACAGTTTTAACAGTTTCAACTAAATATCTTTTATCATAAGAATATGTGCTAACTCCGTCTTCAATAGAGTCAACAATATTTTTTATTTCTTCAACAGCTGCTTCATCATCATAATCATCAGTAGCATCAATTAACATTACTTGATTAGGAAAATTAAAACTAGCAGAGTTTATATAATCAAGATTGGCTAGCGATCTTTCGATCTTTCCAGCACAATTTGAACAGATTAAATTTTTCATTATTACTTTTTTTATCATTATAGTCACCTCGTGTAAATGCACTATCCATTTTATATGAGCGAGAGTTCATATGTCAAGACAAATAATAATTTATTATTAAGATGTTAATTATATCGATAATTATAACACTTTTGTTGTAAAATTATAAATAATATAATCTTATTTAAAAATATTACAACCATTTTAGCAAGGTATTTTATTGAAAAAAGATATATTAAGTGTTATTATCTATTGTTGAAGAGGTGATATTATGGATTTCTATAAATATGTTCTTGATAATAAGAATCTTATAATTGATAAAACTAAAGAAATATTAAAAATACCAAGCGTCTTAGATGAATATAATCCTGAAAGTGATACTCCTTTTGGAGTAGAAATAAATAATGCTTTGCATTTTATGCTTGATTTAGCACACAAGGATGGATTTATCACTAAGAACATTAAAAACTATGCTGCTCATATAGAATACGGTAAAGGAAAAGAGATTTTGGGTGTTTTATGTCATTTGGACGTCGTTCCAGCCGGAGATAATTGGACTCATCCTCCTTTTTCACCAATTATTAAGAAGGATCGTTTGTATGCCCGAGGAGCAAGTGATGACAAAGGTCCAACAATGGCTGCTTATTTTGCTCTTAAATTCTTAAAGGATTTAGGAATCAAAATGGAGAAAAGAGTCAGAATCATAGTTGGAACAGATGAAGAAACCGGATGGCGTGGGATTGATGAATACTTTAAAACAGAAGAAATGCCAGAAATCGGATTTGCACCTGATGCAAGTTTTCCATTAATTTATGGAGAAAAAGGTATTTTATCTTTTGATATCACAGGAAAAGTTGAAGATGAATCATTAATTACATTTAAAGCAGGAGATAGATATAACGTTGTACCTGACTATGCTGAATGTACATTGAATGTAGATTTAAAAGAAGAATTCAGACAATATCTTTCTTTTAATGGATTAAAAGGTGAAGTAAAAGATAATAAATATATTGTTCATGGGAAAAGAGCTCACGCTATGCAACCTAATTTAGGAATTAATGCAGCGTTCATATTAGCTGAATTCTTGAATGAACATATTAAAAATGATTTTATTAAATATATTTGTGAATATTTAACATTTGATCACTTAGGTGAAAAGTTAAATATTAATCACCATGATAAAGAAATGAAAGACTTCACGATTAACCCAGCCGTATATAATTATTTCGATAATCAATTTAGAATTGGGATTAATTGTCGATATCCAAAAGGATGGGACAAAGATAGTGGATTCATTAATATTGAGGCGTCTGTTATTGGAAAGCATTTCAAATATAAATTATTAAGTGATTCACCAGTTCATTATATTAATAAAGAAGATGAATTAGTAAAAACTCTTCATCAAGCTTATATCAAATACACAGGTGATACAGAAACTCCAATACTTACTATTGGTGGAGGAACGTACTCAAGAGCATTAAAAAAAGCTGTTGCATTTGGACCAGCAATGCCTGGTAGAAAAGATGTAGCTCATCAAATTGATGAATATCTACATGTTGATGATTTACTTAAGTCAACAGCTATCTATATGGAATCAATTTACCAACTAGCAGGGATTAAAGAATAGATTAGGACTTTATTTAGATTTGTCTATAAGATTATTTTGTGATAAAATAATATAATATAGCATCTAGATAAAGTCTTTTTTTTAGGAGGAATTACTTATATGAAAGGTTTAAAAATTAACTTAGAATACCTAAAGTTCATTTTTAATAATGTCGATTTTTCTATTGCAGATCATGAATTTATTTATAATGAATTAGGGGAACCTATTGATTATAAATATCTTTATGCTAATAAAGTATTTTGTGAGTCTTTGAGTATACCTTTAGAAAAATTAATTGGAAAGACCGTTTTTGAAGTATTCCCAGACACTGAACAATACTGGATTGATAAGTATTATGAAGTAGTAAGAACTGGAACTCCTTTAACTATGACTAGATTTGCTAAACAGTTTGGATTATATTTCTCTGTATATGCTTATAAATCAGGAGATAATTCATTCATGGTTAGTTTTAAAGACGTGACTGAAATATTGAAACATACTCAAATTGAAGAGACAAGTAAAAAAATAAAAAAAGTAGCATTTAATGTTTCTAAAATTGGTTTTTTTGAGGTAAATAGATTAACTTTAAGAGCGGATGTATCCGACTTATTTAATACTGTAGTTGGACTAGGAAAAATTGAAGAAGGATTTTTTAGAAGAACATTGCTTAAACTAACACATCCTGAAGATTTTGATACAATTTCAAATATGATTAAAGATGTTGTTAATGGAGATTTAAAGGAGTTAGATGTTGAATTTAGAATGTTTAATCAAAGAGAAAATCGTTATCATTGGATGAATTTCTTTGTTTTTGCAATTGAATATGATAAAGATAATATTCCTTTTCGATATACTGGATTAGTTAGAGATATTGAAGAAGAAAAAAGAAAACAAGAAGAAACGCTTGAAGCAGAAGAATTATTCAAAGAGGCTAGAAGAGTAGCCGATTTAACAACATTTATTTATGATGTTAGTACTGAAAAATTTGATGCATCAATAGAATTAGATAATTTTACTGGAGTTAAAAATCTAACAGTAATTGATCAATTTAGAAAAATTGTTCATCCTGAAGATTTAGAAATATATGACGAGGCTACTAGATATACTTTAAAAAACGCACTCGGGAAAGTTACTATATATAGAATAATTAAAGATGAAGAAATAAAATATATTCAAAGTTCTGTATTTGGTAAAGTTGATAAATCAGGTAATTCTACAAAAGTATTTGGGATTTTAAAAGATATTACTGAAATAGAAAGAGCTAGAAGATTTGCAATTAGAAATAGAAAATCATTTGAACTAATCTATAACACATCTCCTTCTGGTATATTCTTACTTGATTCAAAATTCAAATTAACAATGGAAAATCAAACATTTAGAGATATGTTTGATATTCGAAAAAATGAAATGACTTTAAGCGATTTGCTTAAAGATTTTTATGATGATATTATTATTTCTTTGAAAGAAAATGAAGCAGCACATCATATAAATATCAATCATTTAATTAAGGGTGTTACAAAAAACTTTGTCATAAATATTGTTAAAATTGGTGATGATTTTATAAATAACTATCAAGGAACTGTAGTTGATATTACTCAACAAGTAGTCGATAAGGAAAGAATCGAGTACTTAGCAACACACGACATTTTAACCGATTTATATAATCGTAACTATTTCGAAGAAATTGTTGTTAAGAAGAAAAAAGATTATCCACTTGGATTAATCATGTGTGATATCGATGGACTAAAACTAGTAAATGATGCATTTGGACATCTAAAAGGTGATAAGTTACTTAAAGTATTCTCAAAAGGACTAAAGAACTTATCTGATAAATTCATAATCTCAAGAATTGGGGGAGATGAATTTACAATTTTAGTTGATAATGCAACTGAAGAAGAGTTAGAAAAGATTGAACAAGATATTCAAAAAACTATTGGTGAGATAAATCAATTTGAAATTGATTTTGGAGTTTCAGTAGGATACGCAGTTTTAGATGGGGAACATAGTGAATTTAATCGTGTTTTTAACAAAGCTGAAAATATGATGTATCGTCGTAAACTAACAGAAAGATCATCTAGAAAAAGCAATGCTTTATCAACAATTATGCAGACTTTACATGAGAAAACTGAAGAAACAAAGAATCATTGTGAACGTGTTGGGGATTATTCAAGTATGCTACTTTTCGAAGTTGGATATAAAAGAATTGTTGACTTAGATGACATCAGATTTTTAAGTGATGTTCATGATATCGGTAAAATAGCAACTCCAGAAGCTATATTAAATAAACCAACAAAATTAACAGATGCTGAATATGAAGAAATAAAATATCATAGTGAAGCTGGATTTAAGATTATAAAAAATATTATTGATAAAGATGAAATCGCTTATGGTGTACTATATCATCATGAACGATATGATGGAACGGGTTATCCTCACGGACTAATTGGAGAAAATATTCCTTTATACGCTAGGATCTTATCCATCGCAGATTCTTACGATACAATGATTAGAGGTAGAATCTATCAAAATCCAATATCAAAAGAAGATGCATTAAAAGATATTGAGTTAAATAGTGGTACACAGTTTGATCCAGTTCTAGCTGAAACTTTCGTTAGAATTATGAAAGCAAAAAATGACTGATTTAGGTTGAATAAATCTAATAAATTGTTATAATATTCTTGGTGGTAAATTATGAGAATGAGATATGTCGAAGGTGCAACAGAATTAATTAATTCAAAACCAGAATTAATCATTAATAATTTAGATAATTCTCCAATTGATTTTTTAGAAGTATTTAAGAATGATCTACCCGTTCATATTGAGATAGGAATGGGTAAAGGAAAGTTTATTTATGCTCTTGCATCTGAAAATCCTAATATTAATTATATAGGTATTGAGCGTTTCGATAGCATTATTGTTAAAGCATTAAATAAGGTTATGGAAAAACCCTTGAAGAACTTAATGTTACTCAGGACTGATGCACAGGATTTAGATAAAATATTTAAAAGAGAATCGGTTGATAGAATATATTTGAATTTCTCAGATCCTTGGCCAAAGCCAAGACACACAAAGAGAAGATTGACATTCAAAACTTTTTTGAAATTGTATCAATATTTATTAATAAAAAAGTCAGAAATACATTTTAAAACGGATAATCTAGATTTATTTGATTTCTCAATTGAAGAAATGAATAATTATTCAATGAATATTACTTATTTAACAAGAGATTTACATAATTCTGATTTTGTTGGAAATCTAATGACTGAATTTGAAGAAAAGTTCAGCAAAAGAGGAAACGTAATATATAAACTAACCGCAGTATTCAAGGAGAAAAAATGATGGATAAACTTTATAGAGATTTAGTTGATTTACCAGGTGCTCCAAGTTTTGAAAAGCCAATTAGAGATTACATGAGAGAGTTTTTAACTCCTCATGTTGATGAGATTATTGAAGATAAATTAGGTAGTATCTTTGGAGTTATTAATAAAGGTTCTAAAGGACCTAAAGTTATGATAGCTGGGCATATGGATGAAGTAGGAGCAATTGTAACAGGAATTAACAAAGTAGGGTTAATTCAAATATCAAATCTAGGCGGAGTCAAAGGAGAAGTTTATTTATCTCAACACTTTGATATAATCTGTGATGATTTAGGAAAAATACCAGGAGTAACTGCCTCAAAACCTCCCCATTTAACAAGAGGTTCAACAGAAGTTCCTCCCCAGTTAAAGTTTACTGATTTATTAATTGATATCGGTGCTGATTCGAAAGAACATGCGATTGAACTTGGTGTTAAAATTGGACAACAAGTAATTTCTAGAAATGATTATACCGTCAGTAAAGATGGTAAGAAAATCTTTTCAAAAGCATGGGATAATCGTTTCGGATGTGGAATGAGTTTAGAAATAGCTAGAGATACAAAGAAAGATGATTTACAATGTGAGTTATTTGTTGGAGCTACTGTTCAAGAAGAAGTAGGATTACGTGGAGCACAAACTGCAGCTCATCTTGTAAAACCTGATGTATTTATCGCAATTGATTGTTCACCTTGCGCCGATTCTTTTGAAGGTGATGAAATAAGTGGTAAAATAGGTAATGGGTTCTTATTAAGATTTTTAGATCCAAGTGCTATTATGCATCAAGGAATGAAGAAATTTATTATTGAGACTGCTGAAAAGAATGATATTAAATATCAATATTATCAATCAAAAGGAGGAACAGACGCTGCAAGAGTTCAACTTTCTCAAAGTGGTGTACTAGTTGCTACTATCGGAATGCCTGCTCGTTATATTCATTCAACAACTTCAATGATATCGGTTGATGATTATGCTGAAGTTAAAAAAATTGTTTACGCAATTATCAGAATGTTTAACGAAGAAACATTAGAAGAAATTAAAAGAAACGTTTAATATAAGTAAAACATAAATCAAATTATGGGACCTCTAACGAGGCCTAAAAAGGAGAAAATTATGAGAGACAAAAGAGTATTAGAAATCACTACTATTGCAGTGTTTTCTGCATTAATTTTTGTTATGGCACTTGTGCCATGGTTAGGTTACATCCAGTTAGGTGTAATTGCTCTAACAATCTTACATATACCAGTATTAATAGGTGGTATATACGGAGGTAAGAGAGTAAGTATTTATCTTGGACTTGCATTCGGATTATCAAGTATGATGATTGCATTTATAAGACCATCTGGACCTGCGGATTTAATATTTCAAAATCCATTAGTTTCAGTATTACCAAGAGTATTATTTGGATATTGTTTATATGTGATTTATGAATTTTTCACTAAATACTTATCTAATAAATACTTAGCTGTATCGTTTGCCTTTGTAATTTCAACAATAGTTCACACAGTTTTAGTTTTAATACCATTTTATATCTTCTTCTTTGATTCAAGAACATTTGGAGGAGCAATTGATTTAATTATTATGATTTTATCATTTAATGGTATAGTTGAAGCAGTTCTAGCAGGACTTATTGGTGCACCAATAGCTTTAAGATTACAAAAGTATTATAGTTTATTTGATAATAAGAATTTTGCAAAATAACAGATTGAAAGAATATATGGGTGAATATAATGATTGTATTAGTTGATATTGGAAATTCAAATATTGTTCTTGCGATTCATAATGGTAAAATTCATGAGACATATCGTTATAAAACAGATACATCAAAATCAATTGACGAGTATTATGTATTACTAAAAGATATTATTAAAGGTGCATCAGGAATGATCATATCAAGTGTGGTTCCTCAGTTGAATATTATCTTTAAGAATTTAGCAATAAAATACTTAAAACTTGATCCAATGTTTATTGGACCAGGCGTTAAAACTGGAGTTCAAATTGTTGTTGATAATCCAAAAGAAGTCGGGGCAGATTTAGTGGCTAGTGCGAATGCTGTTGTTACTGAATATGCTGAAACTGCAATTGTTGTTGATATGGGAACTGCAACTACAATTACATATATTGAAAATAGAGTAATTAAAGGTATTTCTATTATGACAGGATTAATCACTTCAAAAGATGCTTTAATAAGTAAGGCCTCTCAATTATCACAATTTGAGTTTAAAACTCCAACTAAGATAATTGCTACAAACACAGTTGATTGTTTAAATTCAGGATTAATATATGGACATTCGTATATGATAAAAGGAATTGTTGAAGAAATTAAAAAACGATTTAAAACTGATCTTAAAGTAATAGTAAGTGGAGGAGCATCAAGATTTGTTAAAGATATGTTTGATGATAGTTATATCTTCGATGATTTATTGCTTTTAAAAGGGTTATATAATATCTATCAAAAAAATAATTAGTTAGAAGGCAAACAATTTGTTTGCCTTTTTTGTTTGAAATATGCTAATTTATTAAGGAAATAAGGATTTTCAATTGACAAAAAAGCGTTTACAATTTATAATTATTAATAATTACAATCTAGAGGAGTGAAATGATGGTTTTTGATAAAGTGAAAGAAATTATTGCTGAAGAATTAGGTGTAGAAGAAGATAAAGTATTATTAGATTCTAATCTTTCTGAAGATTTAGGTGCTGATTCATTAGACGCTATTGAATTAATCATGGCAATTGAAGAATCATTTGACCTTGAAATTCCTGATAGTGAAGCAACAAGAATTAAATTAGTTTCAGATATCGTTAAATTTTTAGAAGAAGCGGGAAAATAATACTCAGATACTGAGTATTTTTTTTATATTTATATGATTTTGTGGTAAAATGGAATAAGTAAACGAGGTGTATCTAGATGAAGAAATTAATCTTAATTGATGGTTCAAACATAATGTTTAGAGCGTATTACGGAACGGCCTATTCAGGTAACCTAATGCAAAACTCTAAAGGGCAATATACTAACGCAGTTTTTGGATTTGTCAATATGATGAATTCAGTTTTACGTGAAGATTTTACGCATATGTTAGTTGCCTTTGATAAAGGTAAAGAGACTTTTAGACATAAAGATTTTAAAGAGTACAAGGGTGGAAGAAAACCTATGCCTGAAGAATTCAGAAGTCAAATCAATTTGATTAAAGAGAGTCTTGATGTCCTAGGAGTTAAACAAAGAGAAATTGCTTTGATTGAAGCAGATGATATTATTGGAACTTACTCTAAAGAATATTATAATGACTTTGATCAAATTGAGATAATTAGTAATGATAAAGATTTATTACAACTAATAAATGATAAAGTATCTCTTCGTTCTAGCAAAAAAGGAATGAAAGATTATATTTTATATACACCAAAGTTACTTCAGGAAGTAATGAGTGTAAAACCTGAGCAAATCACAGATTTAAAAGGATTAATGGGTGATGCTTCAGATAACTTACCAGGAATCCCTGGTGTTGGAGAAAAAACAGCTGTTAAGTTACTTGCTATGTACAACACATTAGAAGGAGTACTTGAAGCAAGAGAAGAAATTAAAGGAAAACTAGGAGAAAGAATAAGAGAATATTATGAAGACGCTATTCTTTGTAAGAGAATAGCCACAATTAAGATGGATGTAGAACTTAAGTTTTCACTAGAAGATGTAGAGTATAAAGGTGTTAATGAAGAAAAGATGTTAGAATTCTATAAAGAGTTAGAACTTCACTCGTTAATTAAAAAATATAATAAAAAAAGAACTACTGTTGTTGAAGAATTTGATTATAAAATAATTAAAGATATCTTTGAATTAGATAAAATTCTAATCAAAGATTCATTTATAGTACTTGAAATATTTAACTCATACTATCATTTAGCTGAAGCATTAGGATTTGGGATTGTTAATAAATTAGGAAACTTTTTTGTTCCTTATGATTTGCTTCATCAATCACTTGGAATGCAAATGTATTTAAGTGATTCATCAATTCCAAAATCTGTTTTTAACCTTAAAATGATGAAAGTAGTATTAATGAAAGATGGATACGATATTACTGGAGTAGATTTTGATTTATTACTCGCAGCTTATATCTTAAATCCAAACAATACAAAAGAAGACTTTAGAGTAATAGTCTCTAATTTTGACTATGATGATGTAGAGTATTTAGAAGAAGTATACCAAAAAGGTGCAAAATATAGTATTCCTCCACTTAGTAGATATAGTAATTATGGAGTTAAGAAAGCTTACGCTATTAAGAATCTAAAAGATGAACTGTTAAAAGAATTAAAAGCTAATAATCAATTAGCACTATTAAATGATATTGAGTTACCTCTTTCAAGTGTTCTTGCGAATATGGAGTTTGATGGCATCTTAGTAAATAGAGAAAAATTACAATCTTTGAATATAGAAGTAAAAGCAAAAATAGATAGTATTACTGAGGATATCTATAACTTAGCAGGAGTAACATTTAATGTGTCTAGCCCTAAACAACTAGGGGAAGTACTATTTGATAAATTACAATTGCCATTTGCTAAAAAAACAAAAACAGGTTATTCAACAAATGTAGACGTACTAAATAAATTACTGCGTCACCACCCTATTATTGAAAAAGTAATGACATATAGAACACTAACAAAATTATATTCAACATATATAGTAGGTCTAGAAGATTCAATTTTAGGTGATGGTAAAATACATACAATTTATCGTCAAGCATTCACATCGACTGGTAGACTTTCTAGTGCGGAACCTAATCTTCAAAATATTCCTATTAGATATGAAGAAGGAAGAGAAATAAGAAAAGTTTTTATTCCTCATTCAAAAAATAAGTTTTTAGCAAGTGATTATTCTCAAATAGAACTTAGAGTATTAGCTCATATGGCAAACGAAACGACATTAATAGAATCATTTAAAAATGATGAGGATATTCATGCTCTTACAGCAAAACAAATATTTGAAAAGGATAATATTTCTTCTTTAGAAAGAAGACAAGCAAAAGCTGTAAACTTTGGTATAATATATGGACAAAGTGCATGGGGACTTAGTGAAGAAATAAATATATCTCCAAAAGATGCTGAAAGATTTATTTCTAAATATTACGAGACTTTCTCAGGAATAAAAACATTCATGAATAAAGTCGTAAAAGACGCAACTAGACTAGGATATGCTTCTACTATAATGAACCGAAGAAGATATCTTCCAGAGCTTAAGAGCAGTGTATATATGCAACGTGAAGCTGGTAAAAGAAATGCAATGAACGCTCCTATTCAAGGAAGCGCTGCTGATATTATGAAACTTGCTATGATTCAATTATTTAATGAAATGCAAAAAAGAAAATTAAAATCTAAATTATTACTTCAAATTCATGATGAACTTGTAATTGATGTTCATTATGATGAATTTGATGTAATGGATAAATTAGTAAAAGATGTAATGGAAAACTGTATTAAACTACTTGTTCCTCTAAAAGTAGATAAAGCGTTTGGAAATAATTTATACGAAACAAAGTAAGGACTGATATAAATGCAACTAGCAAGAATAATGAAGAAAAGTTTTATAGTAAACATCTTCTTAGTAGTATTAAAAATCATCAGTGGAATGATTTTTAATAGTTATGCTTTAATAGCCGATGGGATTCATAGTATTAGTGATTTAATGAGTGATGTATTCGTAATTTTAGGAATTAGACATTCATTAAAGCCAGCTGATGACGAACATCCTTTTGGTCATGGTAAATTTGAATATGTACTTAGTTTTATCTTAGGATTATCAATTGTCTTAATTGCATATAATTTAGGAAAAAGTGTTATAGTTGGATTTAACGATATTATAAAAGTTCCAAGCATAATCACGCTAGTAGTAGTTATTGCGGTTGTAATTATAAAACTTTATTTAGCTAAATACCTAATTAGAAAAGGTAAAGAAACAGATTCACAAATCATTAGTGCATCTGGTAAAGAATCATTAACTGATGTCTTTAGTAGTATTGTGGTTTTCTTTGGAATTATTAGTGTGATAATTGGGGAAAGATTAGAAATTGATTGGTTGTTAAAAGGAGATAAAGTTGCTTCAATAGTAATTGCTATCTTTATCGTAAGAATAGGACTTATTATTATTTACGATGCAGTTAAATCAATGCAAGGTAAATCTGTAAGTAAGGATATTTGTTTAGAATATAAAAATAAAATTAAAGAGATAAATGGAGTAATTGATGTTGATCATATTGATATGATCGCATATGGTCCGTATTATCAAGCATTAGTGGATATAAGAGTAGATGGAAATAAAACTGTAACACAAGGGCATAATATAGCTGAAGAAGTTACAAAAGAATTATATTGTAACGAGAAAATATGTCATGTCGTAGTACATGTGAATCCGGAGGAATAAAAAATGAGTTTATTATTAAAAAGAAAAAGCACTCGTAAATTCACAGATCAAGTCATTTCAAAAGAAGATATTACAAAAATGTTAAAGGCAGCAATGCAAGCACCAAGTGCACATAATCAACAACCATGGGAATTCATTGTTGTTGATGATAGAGAATTACTTGATAAACTTTCAAATGTAAGCCCAGGAGCTTGGATGTTAAAAACTGTCAATGTTGCAATTGTTCCCTTAATTCTACCTACAGAGCTATCTCCTCATTTCTCGATGCAAGATTTAAGCGCAGCTACACTGAATATATTACTAGAAGCAACAAATCTAGGAATAGGTAGTGTTTGGATTGGAGTTTATCCTTTAAAAGAGAGAGTATCTCATATTGAAAAAGTATTAAACATAAAAGGTGATATCCATCCATTCTCAATGATTGCTTTAGGATATGAAGAGGGAAACAGAGAAATAAAACTAAGATACAATGAATCAAGAGTTCATTTCAATAAACTGGAGGAATAAACATGCCAGAATTACCAGAAGTTGAAACGGTACGTAAAACACTTTATAATCTAATACTTAATAGAAAGATTGAAAGTATTGATGTACATTACAGTAAAATAATAAAAGATCTATCAGTTTCAGAATTCTCAAATAAACTAGTAGGTAAAACACTTTTAGATATAAAAAGATATGGGAAATATCTTATCTTTATAATGGATGATATTGCTTTAATATCTCATTTAAGAATGGAAGGAAAATACTTCATAAAAGATCAACAAGAAAGTATAGAAAAACATGAACATATTATTTTTAATTTTACTGATGGAACAAGTTTAAGATATCATGATGTTAGAAAATTCGGGACAATGGATTTAAGAAAAATAGCTGAAATATACACAACGAATCCTATTAAAAAATTAGGACTTGAACCGTTAGATACTTTAATGAATGTTGAATATTTAAAAGGCAAATTACATAAAAAAGGAATCGCTGTTAAAACGTGTTTGCTCGATCAACATATTTTTACTGGTCTAGGGAATATATATGTCGACGAAGTACTGTTTTTATGTAAATTAAATCCAGAATTAAAAGCTTTTAATTTAACAGATAATGATTATCTAAATATAATTGAAAATTCTCGTAAAGTCCTAAACAAAGCGATTTCTTTAGGAGGTACAACTATAAGAAGTTATACTTCAAGTTTAGGAGTGACAGGAAGATTTCAAAATGAACTAAATGTTCATACAAAAAAAGGGGAACCTTGTACTATTTGTAACACAATTATTGAGAAAACTAGAGTCAATGGTAGAGGAACATACTATTGCCCTAACTGTCAAAAATAATATTTAAAAGAAGTATAAATCACTTCTTTTTACTTTGTTGTTCTTATGGTATAATTTTCTAAAAGGTATAATTGATTAATTATCCTTTTTGTAGGAGGTAGTATTATGACATTAATTGTTGGATTAACAGGTGGAATAGCAACCGGGAAATCGACTGTATCACAAATGTTTAAGACTGTTGATGTTCCAGTTATTGAAACTGATTCAATTGCTCGTGAATTACTAGCTAAAGGAACTGAGGGATATGAAGAAGTAGTAACTCATTTCTCAAAAAGCATTTTACTAACGAACAATGAGATTAATCGAAAGAAATTAGGAATGATTGTTTTTGGGAACCATCAAAAAAGATCTAAGTTAAATGATATTGTACATCCTAGAGTGAAATCAATCGTAAAAACTGAAATCCAAAAACACAAAGAGTTGGGAACTAAATTACTAATCTTAGATGTTCCATTGCTTTTTGAAACTGATTTTATTGAATTAGTTGATAAAACGATTGTAGTATACACTCCTTTTAAGAATCAAAAAGAAAGATTAATGGAAAGAGAAAGAATAGATAAAGTTTATGCTGAAATGAAAATAAGATCACAAATGCCTTTAAACAGAAAAGTTGATCTTGCAGACTTTGTTATTGATAATTCAACATCAATATTAAATACACGAAAAGAATTTAATAAAATATTAGAAGAATTGGAGGTGTTAGAATGGGAATAATGGATTTCATTAGTAATTTTTCTGAAACTAAAGAATTACATCACTTATCTGAGTTAAAGACAAGATATTATCGTACAAGATATACAAAAGTAAAAGACATGATTATTGAGTATGCTAACCATAATGATTATATTATTAATAATATCGATGATATTCATGGTGAGATTTTCGTTCAAACAACTAAATTTCACTTAATAATTTCAATTATTCAAGTTAACCCTTTAGAAACAGCGGTAGATGTTAAAGTTCAAACTTACAAAATAATTGGAATGTATAAACCAAAAAACATAATTTTAAGCCTTTATTCTTTTTTAGATAAGAAACTTGATTTTAAGGGAGTAGGGTTACACCCATAGGAGGATTCAACAGTGAAAGTTAATAAACTAGATAAATTTAAGCTAATAACTTATCAAAATATTGATATAGACGAGCGTAACGTTGTTACGTTACTTTATCAACCACTTATTGGCTCAAAAGCATTTAGTTTATACTTAACATTATGGGCATTAATAGATCGTTCAAGGTTAAAAACTCCAGAATATCACCACTCAAAATTATTTGATATAAATAGTATTTCACCTTCAACTTTTTTAACTATTAGAAAAAAACTTGAAGCGATAGGCCTTTTAGTAGTTTATCAAAATGAAGACTTATTTTTATATGAATTAAAAGCACCACTTACTGCTGAAGAATTTATCAAAGACGGAAGTCTTGGAGCATATTTATTTTCTGAACTTGGGAAAGACAATTTTGATAAATTAGTGGCTTTATTTAGAATAAGTACAATTGAAAAATCAGGATTTAAAAATATAACAACTAATTTTGATGAAGTATTTCAATCTGTCCCACAACCAATTGAAACAGAAGATTCATTTATGAATCGTTCTAAATCACAAATCACAATAAACAATCACTTTGATTTTGACATATTTTTTGAAGGGTTATCTAAAAACTTTGTTGATCACAGAAAAATAACTTCAAGAGTTAAAGACAAGATATCTAGATTAGCTTATGTTTATAATCTTGATGAGTTTACAATGCAAAAAGTATTCATGGATTCAGTTGGGAATGATAAATCAATTGATTTAAATAAACTTTCTAAAAGAGCAGGATACTGGTTTAAATTTGAGAAAAAAACTGATAAAATAAATTTAAAAGATAAGGCTTCTACTCAATCAACAAAATTATCAGGGAAAGATGTTATAGAATTATGTAAAACATCTAGTCCAATTGATCTAATTGAAGAACTACTTGGAGTAAGACCAGCAACTGTGGAACTCAAAGTAATAGAACAACTACTTGAGAAGATTGAATTAGATTACAAAATGATTAATTTTTTAATCGTATTTGTTATCGGAAATACAGATGATTTCCCTTCTTATAATTATTTTGAAAAAATAGGAATCGATTGGCAAAGAAAAGGATTAAGCACTGTCGAAGAAGCGCTAGATTATGTTAAAATTAGAAATAAAAAAAGAACAACAAGAAATGTTGTTCAAAAGAATTTATTGCCAAAAGATATCGAGTCAGATTGGCTTGATGATTACATTAAGAGCTTATAGGTGGTATTATGGAAAAACATAGATATGGGAATGTAAAAGTAAATAAAGAACATATAATAGAGGGCTTAATAAGAGACCCGTTTTTAAGTAATTTTTTCATAGAAAATGATTTAAATACGGACGTTATTGAAGAAAATCTTTCTACTTTAGTATCGTACAAATTTTCAAAAGATGCATGCGAGAAATGTAGTGGATTAAAAAAATGCGCTCAAGATACTAGAGGGTTAGAACCATTTCTAAAATTTGAGGATAATAAAATTAAAACTTTCTATAAAGAGTGCAACTACATGGCATATAAAAACAGACAATCAAGAAAAGATGATTTAATAAATGCAATGTTTATGCCAAAAATGATTTTTGATGCAACTCTTGAAGATTATAAAACTAATACAGAAGCAAGAAAAGAAATCTACAAACAATTAATGACTTTTTTAAGACTTTACCCAATGGGTGAAAAAATGAAAGGTTTATATATTTGGGGTGAATACCGCAAAGGTAAAACATATACATTAGCAAGTCTTGCTAATGAGTTAATAAAAAAAGGATATAGTGTAGTAATAGCTTATTATCCTGATCTTGTAAGAGAATTCAAGTCTTCAATTAGCAGTGGAGGACTTGAAGCTCTAATAAGTAAACTAAAACTTATAGATATATTAATGCTTGATGATATTGGTGGAGAAGGAAAAAGTGCTTGGATTAGAGATGAAGTTCTAGGACCCATATTACAATATCGTTTACTAGATGAAAAACCAACATTCTTCACATCGAACGTAGCAATAAAGGAACTTGGAGCATACATGGTTGACAACTCTCAAAAAGCAGAACAGATGAAAGCTTATCGAATTATATCAAGAATAAAAGACTTAACTAACGAAATCAAAATGTAATTAAGTTTGACAATACAGCAAATTGGTTTATAATAATATTGAAATACAGTGATAAGGACATAATTAATAAGAAGTGTATATTAAAGCGAAGTAGGTCGGTGAAAGCTACTATTGCAACTTGTTGATTACTCCCTTTGAGTAGGACTCGAAAGAGAACCCCGTTAACTTACGTTACAGTCTTGAGTGCTAGATTAAATCTAGAACAAAGGTGGTACCACGGATATTAATTCGCCCTTATTTTAAGGGCGATTTTTTTATATTTTTATAGAAATAACTAATAAGGAAAAGAGGACTATTTATGATAAAAATTAAATTTCCAGATGGAGCAATTAAAGAATTTGAAGAAGGAATTAGTATTGAAGGAATCGCAGGAAGTATTTCTTCAGGATTAAGAAAACAAAGTGTAGCAGGATATGTAAACTCCGAACTATATGATCTTAATAGACCTATTTTAGTAGACGCTGAAATAACTATAATAACTAAAAAAGATCAAGTAGCTTTTGATATCTTAAATCATAGTGCTGCCCACTTAATGGCACAAGCCGTAAAAAGACTTTTTCCTAATGCTAAATTTGGAGTAGGTCCTAACATTAGAGAAGGATTCTATTACGATATTGATGCTGGAGAGCAAATAAAAGAAGAAGACTTAATAAAAATAGAAAAAATGATGAAAAGAATATCTCAAGAACAAACTATGATTACAAGAAGTGAACTTCCTAAAGAGGAAGCACTAGAGTTCTTTAAAGATGATAAATACAAAGTTGAACTTATAAGTGACCTTCCCGAAGGAGAAATTATAAGTCTTTATAACCAAGGTGAATTTACTGATTTATGTCGAGGTGGACATATCGGAAGCACTAAAAATATTCGTTTCTTCAAATTATTATCTTTAGCTGGAGCTTATTGGCGAGGAGATAGTGATAGAGAGCAACTTCAAAGAATTTATGGAACTGCTTGGTTTTCTGAAGAAGATCTAAAAAAACATTTACTAGTTTTAGCTGAAAGAAAAGAAAGAGATCATCGTAAACTTGGAAAACAACTTAAGATATTTGAACTAAATAACGAAGCTGGACAAGGTCTAGCTATGTGGTTACCTAATGGATACACTGTTAGAAAAGTATTAGAAGATTATGTTTATAAACTTGAACTTAAAGCAGGATACAAACATATATCAACTCCAGTTCTTGGAACTAAGAAATTATATGAAATAAGTGGACATTGGTCTCATTATAGAGAAAATATGTTCCCTGTTATGGAAAGAGATGGAGAAACATTTGTTTTACGTCCGATGAGTTGTCCTCATCATATGTTGGTTTATAAATCTGATTTAAGAAGTTATCGTGATTTACCAATCAGATATGCTGAAATAGTTACTCAACATCGCTATGAAGCAAGTGGTGGATTAACAGGACTTGAAAGAGTAAGAGCAATGACTTTAACTGATGCTCATTTATTTGTAAGACAAGATCAAATCAAAAAAGAAGTATTAGATGCATATAATTTAATCTTACAAGCAATCGCTGATTTAGGATTAGAAATTGAATATGTTGAACTTGCATTAAGAGATAAAGATAAAGGTAAATTCCATGATAATGATAAACTATGGAATTTAGCTGAATCATTACTTAAAGAATTACTCGCAGAAAATAATATTGAACATACAGTAATGACAGGTGAAGCAGCGTTTTATGGACCTAAAATTGATATTCAGGTTCGTACAGCCATGGGACATGTTATTACAATGTCAACTGTTCAACTAGATTTCTTACTACCTGAAAGATTTGAACTTACATATATTGGAAATGATGGAGAAAAACATCGCCCAGTTGTAATCCATAGAGGATTAATCTCAACTTGGGAACGTTTAATGAGTATATTACTAGAACAATACAAAGGAGCCTTTCCTACTTGGCTTGCTCCAGTTCAAATAAAATTAATTCCAGTTTCTTTAGATGTACATTCTAGTTATGCTAAAAAATTAAATGATTTATTTATCGATCATGATTTAAGAAGTGAACTTGATTTAAGAGAAGAAAAACTAGGATATAAAATAAGAGATGCTCAAACATTGAAAATTCCTTATCAATTAGTTGTTGGAGATAATGAAATAGATTCTAATTTAGTAACTTATCGAAAATTCGGTAAAAAAGAACAAACAACAATTAGTGTAGATGATTTTATTGTTTTAGTTAAAAAAGAAATTTTTAATAAAGGGAAATAATGGATAAAATAGTGAAAATAATTATTAAAATTGTTCTTATATTTGGATTTCTATATATCTTTGTCTCATTTTTAGAATTTGTCTTTGATATTGAAATTGATCCTTATTACATTTATATGAGTTTTATTATGATGGCAGGTAGTATGGGATGGCTAACTAGAAAACACAGATAACAAAAAAAGAACACCTCAATTTTTCGAATGAGGTGTTTTCTTTTGCTCTTTTTTTAATAATAGTATATATGGTATACTCTAGGTATGGTTGAATATAGAAAACGTCTTAAAATAGTTAAAAAACATAGCAATTCAACTTTTGGTTGAGTAAATTAAACCAATGAGTTATTACTTTCTACAATAGAATAGTTTAATATTTAGCTGAGGTGAGAAAAATGAAAGAAAATAAAGTAGCAGAATTATTGATGAAATTAAGAAAAGAACATGGATTTACTCAAAGTGATTTAGCAGACAAACTTGAAGTTTCATTTCAGGCTGTAAGTAAGTGGGAACGAGCTGAGAATTTACCTGATGCATTTACACTTGTAAAACTTGCAAAAGTGTATGAAATTACTGTAGATGAAATCCTTAATGGAGAAGTTAAAGAAAGTAAGAAGAAAAAGAGAATTAGTAGAAGATTACAAAACATCTTGATGACAATTGGGATTGCGCTCATAATGATATCACCAATTCCTTATTTTTCAGTTTTACCGGGTGACGAGAGTAATGGTAATATTATAGCAATGTTAATTTCCGTGGTAATTGGTGTAACTATAATAGTTTTTGTTGCATTAGAAATGAATCACGGAATGCGTAGAACACCACTTAGCAAAGAAGCTGAAAGAATCAATGGAATTATTTACGGAACATGTGTTGTTATATTTTTGGGAACTGGACTAATTTGGGGATTATGGCATATTGCTTGGATTGTCTTTATTATCGGGTATGTAGTGACGCTAATATTTAAGAAATAGAAAACCTGTCATTTGACAGGTTTTTATTTTTTCCTCTTTAAATTAATTACAAATTCTTCATCAGGGTCAATATAGATTGTTTTATTATTTTTGTATGTTACAAAACTATTGATCTTACCCGGAACTTTCTTAAGATATCTAACTTCTAAGTAATCTATTGGTACACTACTTGAATGTCTCATCTTGGAAAAATATGCGGCTAGCTGAGATGCTGTTCTGATAGTAGTTTCAGATAGAGGAAATCTCTTCTTAACAACAACATGACTACCTGGTGCATCTTTAGCATGAAACCATACTTCATTGTGTTTGGCAAGTTTATGAGTAATATATTCGTTTTGAATATTGTTCTTACCTACAAGGATTTCAGTACCTTCTATATCATAGAAAGTTTCGTAATTTGGACGTTTTTTCTTTTTCTTATTTATTGCTTTTTTCTTAATATATCTTTTTTCTATTAATTCATCTTTTATTTCTTCAATATCTTTTAAAGATGCATTTTCAACTTGATGTAAAAGCTGTTCGAAATATCTAATTTCATTCATAGCTTCTTTTATTTGAATTTTAATATGAGGGATACTTTTCTTAAGTTTTTTATATTTTTTGAAAAACTTTTCACTATTCCGAACTGGACCTAATTTCGTATCAAGGTCAATTGTAACTTCTTGATTAGTATAGTAGTCTATGCAAGTGAGTGAAGAATCCCCTTTAGTGATATTGCGTAAATTAGCTTGAACAAGTTCACCTTTTATTCTTAAAACATCTCTTTTATTAGTCTTAATTAAATCTTTATTGAGTTTTTCAATCTTATGCTTTGATTTAATAATGAAGTTTTTTATGAATTTCACTAAGTCTTTTGATTTTTGTTTAATAATATCAATAGAGTCTCTTTCATAGTAGTATCTATCAAGCATCGAGTTTACAGACTCAAATTGTTTTCTTTCACCATCTAAATAAGTAATATCTGTGAAGTAGAAATAATCTTTTCTAGAAGTTATAATTACAGGATTATGTTCGCTTAAAATCTCTTCAAAAATAACGCTTATTGATTTTTTACTAGTATTAAAACGACTCATTATCTCTCTTGAAATAAGAGGAGAAAAACCAACAAAATTATTTAGAAATGATACATCATTAATATTCTCAGGATTAGATAAAAATTCATTTCTTTTATCAACGTTGTAAGGATCAATTTTATCAGAAACTGGCGTTAAATAGATAGCCCCAGGAAAGATGGTTCTCTCTTTTCCATCAAAAGGCATAACATGTTTAATTGCTTCTAATATCTTGTTGTTTTCATCAGCGATAATTATATTAGAGTGTCTTCCCATTACTTCGATAATGAACTTCTTAGTACTTAAGTCTCCTAGTTCATTTCTTGATTGCACCAAAAAGACAATCACACGATCATTTGTGATTTGATAAATGTCTTTAATTATTCCACCCTCTAAATGTTTTCTTAAAAACATACAGAATGTTGGTGGGTAATCAGGTTTTTCATACTGCATTTGTGTCAAATGAATTCTTGAATAGGCAGGAGAATTACTAATAAGTAATTGTTTTTTACCTGTTTTCGAGTTGATAACAAACAATAAATCATATTTTGATAACTGATATATTTTGTTTATTCTCCCAGTATTCAGTGATTCATATAACTCTTTAGTAATCTTTCTAACAATATTTCCATCAAAACTCATAGTTATCACCAAAATTATTATATCACACACACAAAAAATAAAAATAATCTTTTGAAATACTTACAATTCAACACTAAAAGTGTTATGATATAATATAATTAATATAAATAGTCTATTTATAAGGAGGGACATTCTAAATGAAACTCAACGAACGTGGGTTATTGATAGTTATTAGCGGTCCTTCTGGAGTAGGAAAAGGAACTGTTAGAAAAGCTTTGTTTGAGATGGAAGGTCACGATTTAGTATACTCAATATCAATGACAACAAGAAAACCTAGAGAAGGCGAAATTGATGGAATTGATTATTTTTTCGTCTCTAAAGAAGAATTTGAACAACGAATTAAAGATGACAAATTTTTAGAATATGCTAAATTTGTTGGACATTACTACGGGACACCTAAAGATAAAGTTGATGAACAAATTGATTTAGGTAAAGAAGTGGTTCTGGAAATTGAAGTTCAAGGAGCAACACAGGTTCGGGAAAAAGCAAAAGATGGTGTATTTATATTTATTGCACCACCTAATAAAGAAGCCTTATATCGAAGATTACTAAGAAGAGGCACAGAAGACAGAGAATCGATGCAAAAAAGAATGGACAAGGCTGATAGAGAGTTTCCACTTGCACATAAATATGACTATATAGTAGTAAATGATGAAGTAAGAAATGCAGCGGATAGAATTATGGCAATTATCCGTGCTGAACATGCGAAAACAGAAAGATCAATATATAAGTACAAAGAAATGTTGGAGGTTAAATAAATATGAGAAATAAAGAAGGACTACGTTATCCATCAATTGATAACTTATTAACAAAGATAGATTCTAAATACAAATTAGCTTTTGCAGCTGCAAAAAGAGCTAAAATTATTAAAGAAGATGACTATACTGCAATTGACCCTAAATGTAGTAAACCAGTAGGTATTGCTTTAGAAGAAATACTAGAGGGAAAAGTAAAAATTGACTTTGAAGAAAATCAGTAGAATTTATTCTACTTTTTTTTATTTTATCACTGAAACGGCCACAATATATGATATAATAATCTGTAGAAAAAAGACTATGGAGTTGACAACATGAATGACAAATTAATGAAACTTTTAGAACTTTTAGATTTGCTTAGTGAAATCAAAATTTACGAAGGAAAATTGAATGAAATAACAGTTAATAAAGCCGACAATAGTTGGTTTTTTGATATTGAGTTTGTGAATGTATTAGATATTGAACACTTTTTAACATTCGTTAGAAGATTAGAAAGTTTACCTAAAAAGCTCGACTATATTACAAAAACTGATTATAAAATTACTTATATTAAGAATGACTATACTCAGTTAAGTGAATATTATGATTTTGTACTAAAGAAACTGACAAAGAAGAAACCAAGATTTAGTTCAATTATAGATTTTGAAATTGATCAAATTGATAATAAATTAGAAGTTATTTGTCCTAAAGATGGAACTTTTGTGACTGATTTATTAAAGGACATAAAAAATCAATTATTAAAGATTGGATTTGATGTAGTTTTAGATACTAAAATATGTCAAGAAAGACCACTAATAAGAGATAGAATGATTAAACAAGATCAAGAATTTATTAACGAAGTAACTCAAAATACTGAACTTGCTCCAGAAGAAAATATATTTATTAGTTCAAATAATAATGTTGTTCGTAAAATTAAGAATAAAATTTCTGACATTCCTGTTTCAGAAACAGACCTGATAGAATATAAATCAATTGATGACAAAGCTTTCTTCACTTTTGAAGGAGAAGTTGTGACAGTTGATTACCGTAAGATAAACGATAAAACAAAGTTGTTTACTTTTATTGTTGGAGATAGTGAAGATAGTATCTATGTTAAGAAATTTGTAAGAGATGCACCAGAAATAGAATTTTTAAATAAGACAAAGCCAGGAATGGGAATGAAAGTTTCAGGATTTGCTGCATATGATAAATTCATCGATGAAGTTTCAATTACTGCGAATGTAATTCAAAGAACTAAATTTGTGAACGTTAAGGATCATCGTAAAGATCTTGAAAAAGATAAAAGAGTAGAACTTCACTTACATTCTAAAATGTCTACTTTAGACGGAATAACATCAATAACTGATTATGTTGAGACTGCAAAAAAATGGGGTCATACAGCTATTGCTTTAACTGATCATTCAAATGTTCAAGCTTTTCCTGAGTTTTACAAAGCAACAAAAGATAGAGGAATTAAACCAATATATGGATTAGAAGTATCGTTTGTTGATGAATTCGATCTTCAAATTGTTAAGAATCCTATTGATATGCCTTTTGAAGATGCTGTTTATACAGTGTTTGATATTGAGACAACAGGATTATCAGTTAACTTTGATAAGATTATTGAGATAGCCGCAGTTAAAATAAAGAACAATCAAATTATTGAAGAGTTTCAAACATATGTAAATCCTGAAAGACCAATTTCAACTTTAACAACAAAAATCACTTCAATTAAAAATACTGATGTTGCATTAGCTCCTAAAATAGATGAAGTAATTATAGATTTCTTAGAGTTTTATAAAGGAACAATAATGGTCGCACATAATGCTCACTTTGATATGGGATTCATCTATGGAATATTACAAGAATTTGATTTATATACTGGAGAAATTCCAACTGTTGATACTCTTCAAATTGCGAGAAATGTCTATGGAGATAAATTAAAAAGATTTAACTTAAAAGCTGTTTCAAGATTTTTTAAAGTTGAATTATTTCAACATCACCGCGCAATATACGATACTAGAGCTACTGCTGATATTTTCTTGCATATGTTAAGAGATGCAAGAAAGCAAGGAGTAACTAATATAAGTGAATTTAATCGTTTATCAACTAAGACAAATGCTTATAGATATGCTATTCCTAAACATATTAATATTTTAGTGACTAATCATATTGGATTAAAGAATCTATTCAAAATATCAAGTATTTCTAATACAACCAACTTCTTTAGAGAATCAAGATTACTTAAAAGTGTTCTAGATGAGAATAGAGAAGGACTTTTAGTAGGTAGTGGATGTATGAATAGTTACTTCTTTGAAACTGCTCAAAATAAGAGTTATAGTGAGTTGCTTGAAAAAGCAAAATACTTTGATTACTTAGAAATTCAACCTCTTTCAGATTTCAATCATTTTAATGAAAACATGGATGATGCTGTAATCAATATTAAAGAAACTATTTTAAGAATTATCGCAGTTGGTAAAGAGTTAAAAATTCCAGTTGTAGCAACTGGAGATGTTCACCATTTATTAAAAGAAGATAAAAGATATCGAGCTATCTATACTCAAACTCCTCTTGTAGGAGGAGGGCTTCACCCGCTAGCTAGATATAACGATATTCCAAGTCAGTACTTTAGAACGACTAGTGAAATGTTAGAAGAATTTTCATTTTTAGATGAAATTACTAGAAATGAAGTTGTTATCAAGAATACAAATCTAATTAGTGAAAAAATAGAATTTGTTGAAGCATTCCAACATCAATTATTTGCTCCAACTGATGATTTTCTTGCTCTTCAAGGTATTCCTAGTATTGAAAATAAGCTTATTAAAATGGTAAGTGATAGATCAAAAGAAATATATGGAGACCCAGTTCCTCAAATTGTAAAGGATCGAATTGAAAAAGAGATTAAAAGTATTACCGAAAATAAATTCTCGACAGTTTACTATATTTCGCATTTATTAGTTAAAAAATCATTAGATGAGGGATATTTAGTAGGTAGTAGAGGGAGTGTTGGTTCAAGCTTAGTAGCTACTTTAATGGATATTACAGAAGTTAATCCAATGGCACCACATTATGTTTGTCCTGATTGTCATTTCTCATCATTTAAAATGACAAATGAAGAGAAAATAAAATACGGAATGAATGATAACGAAATAAGATTACAATCATTATTAGACCAAGTTGAAAGTGGATTTGATTTACCATCAGAACATTGTCCTAAATGTGATACAATCATGACTAAAAACGGACACTCAATTCCCTTTGAAACATTCCTTGGATTTAAAGGAGACAAAGTACCTGATATCGATTTAAACTTCTCAGGAGATTACCAACCAATTGTTCATGAGTATATTAGAGAAATATTCGGCGTAGATAGAACATTTAGAGCAGGAACTATTTCAACAGTTGCGGATAAAACTGCCTTTGGTTATGTAAGAGGGTACTTAGAAAAGAAAAATCTTACAATGCGTAAAGCAGAAATAGAAAGAATAGCTAGTCATATAACAGGAGTTAAAAGATCAACAGGACAACATCCTGGTGGAATTGTAGTTGTACCTAACTATAAAGAAATAATTGATGTTACTCCAATTCAATTCCCGGCTGACGATATTGAATCAAATTGGAAAACAACTCACTTTGATTACCATTCATTTGAAGATAATCTATTTAAATTAGATGTTCTTGGACATGATGATCCAACTATGATTCGTTATTTAATGGATTATGTTAAAGAAAATCCAATTGATTTCCCATTCGCTGAAGCAACAGAAATTCCAGTAGATGATTCAGAAGTTTACAAACTTCTTAACTCTACTGAAATAATTGGTCTTCAACCTGAAGATATAAACAGTGATGTAGCCAGTTATGGTATTCCAGAAATGGGAACGAATTTTGTTAGAGGAATGTTAAAAGATTCACGTCCGCAAACATTTGCTGATATTGTGAAAATTTCAGGACTAAGTCATGGGACTGATGTTTGGTTAAACAATGCTGCAACTCTAGTAAAAGGAACAAACAAGAAATTTGGTAAAATACCATTTAAAGAAGTAATTGGTTGTCGTGATGACATAATGGTATATTTAATTAATGCTAGAATGCCTGAAGCTATTGCTTTTGAAATAGCTGAATTTATTAGAAAAGGAAAACCTAGTACAGATAAAGATTCATGGGAAGGTTACAAATTAATTATGAGACAAAACAAAATACCTGACTGGTATATTTGGAGTTGTGGAAAGATTAAATATATGTTCCCAAAAGCCCACGCAACAGCTTATGTTATGATGGCCCTCAGAATTGCCTGGTTTAAATTATATAAACCAATTGTCTTTTATTCAGCTTATTTCAGTAAAAGAGCAAGTGACTTTGATGTTTATGCTTTCTTAGGAGGAGAATATACTATTACTAAGAAAATGAATGAAATAGATGAAAAAGGAAACTCTGCTAAAGATACTGAAAGAAGACTTTATACAGTACTTGAAGTTGCACTCGAAATGGTTAAAAGAGGATTTAAATTTAAAACAATTGATATAAATAAATCTGATTCAAGAAACTTCTTAATTGATGAAGATAATGTATCATTAGTCTTACCATTTATCACAATAGATGGACTAGGATTAAAAGTAGCAAATTCAGTAATAAAAGCTAGACTTGAAAAACCTTTTAAATCAAAAGATGATATAAAAGAAAGAACAAGTTTATCTAAAACATTATTCACAAAATTAGAAATGTTAGATGTCTTTGATGATTTACCAGATAATTCACAAATGAATCTATTTGATACTTTTAAATAGAGAAAATATAATCTTACACGAGGAGATGATTTTATGAGATTTAGAGGAGCAAACCCAGTATATAGTAGAATGGGTGATATTTATAACGAAGATGGAATGAGCGCAACGTATGGTGGAGTAACTCGAAAAACTGGATTATTACTAGCAATCATTGCCGTAATAGCATTATATTTTGGAGCATCACTTAATTTTGAAGGTGGAATTGGTATTGCTATTGTAACCGTAATTGCATCACCAATTATCGCAATTATTTCCGTAATAGTTGCTCATAGAAAAGTAGAACTTGCTTGGATATTTTCATTAATCTACGCAACAGCTGAGGGTATATTCTTAGGATTTATATCAGCAATATTCGCCTATTTCTATGGTGCTGATATAATCTTAATGGCATTAATGGCAACATTTGGTGTACTCGCAGGAATGTTATTCTTATTTAGCACAGGACTTATTAGAGTAGGAAACTTCTTTAGAAAAGCAATGTTCAGCATGTTAATTGGATTAATCTTCGCAGGAATTATTCTTTTATTTATGTTCATGTTCGGTGGACTTGACACAGAAGTTGGATATTCTCTTTACTTTGGGATAGTCGTTTTATCAGTAATTATTTCATCGCTGTACTTATTAATTGATTTTGATAATATTCAAAATCTAGTTGAAGCAGGAGCTTCAAAACAATATGAGTGGATGCTTTCTTTAGGACTAGTAGTTACAATAGTTTGGCTATATATTGAATTACTAAGACTTATCGCGATAATTGCAGGTAGAAGAAAATAATATTAAACAAGTAATTTCAAATTGAAATTACTTGTTTTTTATAAAAATAGAAGGGATTATGCTATAATTCAATTAGAGGTTTACGCAAAGGAGTGAGAATTATGTATATTCATGAAGAATGCGAAGCTACATGTAAAGAATACAAAAAAATGGTGAAAGAAAGAAGTGCTAAAAATCAAAAAATTTGGACTTTAATTTTAGTTGGTTTTGTTATGGTATTAGTGTCGGTAGCACTGTTTACTAAGATACTTGAAAATGAAACAGGGTTAATTCTTTACTTTGTATATGGAGGAATGATTCTAGTTGGATTAATTGTTGCTGTTTTTATTAGTTTCTTAACAATTAGTGAGAAACCAGCCTTTAGATATTTGTATAAAGAAATATATGATAAAATCAATCTAGAAAAAGGCGTTTTTTACGAGTATACTTCTTATGAAAAGGGAGATTGGGATTTCAATAAAATAGGTGGAATTTTTTCGAAATTTTGTCGTGTAAGTTTAAGAAGACATCTTAAAGGGACATCACCAAATTATAATTCATTTGATATATTTGATACAATTTTAATAACTGGAAGTGGGAAGAATAAACACGTTCATTTAAATGGAATGTATTTTGTTGTAAAGAAGAGTAATCCAACATTATTTCAAGTAAGAACAAATGGTAAACCACACTTAAAAGGAATCAAATACGATAGAGTTGAAGATATTGAAGAATACAAAGTATATCTTGAAGAAGGAAAAACGATGTCTAATATTGAACATAAATTTATGGAGACTGTAACCAGATTAAAAAGGAATTTAAAGGCAAAGAAAGTATACTTAAGCGTTACACATAACGAAATACATTTTGCTTACGTTCCTAAAGTTCCAATCAGAAAACAATATAATATATCAATATTACAAATGAATGAAGTATATAATGATTTCTTAGATGAGATTAGATTTATTGATGAGTTAGTAGATACAACAGAGTTTTAAATATACTGGAGGATTTATTTATGGAAAAATATGAGTTAATTGCGACTACTACCTTCGGGATAGAAGCTGTTGTTAAGAGAGAATTAGTTAATTTAGGGTTTGAAGTAATAAAAACAGAAAACGGAAAAGTAACTTTTTTGAGTGATAAAACTGGAATTGCGAAAGCTAATTTATGGCTGCGTAGCGCAGACAGAGTGCTATTAAAAGTTGGAGAATTTAAAGCGTACACTTTTGATGAATTATTTGATAATACTAATGCATTACCATGGCATAACTATATTCCACTTGATGGAAAGTTTACTGTTAATGGTAAGTCAGTTAAATCAAAACTTTTTAGTATATCTGACTGTCAAAGGATTGTTAAAAAATCGATCGTTGAGAATTTAAAGAAAAAACATAATGTAGAATGGTTTTCAGAAACTGGAGCAGCTTATACAGTTTTAATCTCAATCTTAAAAGATGTTGCTACATTAACAATTGATACTTCAGGTGTAGCTTTACACAAAAGAGGCTATCGAATTAAAACAGTTGAAGCTCCTTTAAAAGAGACATTAGCTGCGACACTTGTTATGCTAAGTTTTTGGAATAAAGATAGAATATTATATGATGTATTTTGTGGCTCAGGAACTATTCCAATTGAAGCTGCGTTAATTGGTCGCAATATTGCACCAGGGTTAAGCAGAGATTTTGCTTCAAAACATTGGCCACTAATTGGTAAAGAGATATGGAAACAAGAGACTAAAAAAGCATATTTAGCAATCGACTATGATGTCGATTTAAAAATATATGCTTCTGATATAAGTAGAAAGAATTTAGAAGCTGCTATGGAAAACGCTGAAGAAGCTGGAGTAGATGATTGTATCGTCTTTGCAAACAGTGATTTTAGAGATGTTGAATATACAAATGATTATGGTGTAATAGTATCTAATCCACCATACGGTGAGAGATTATCAGACGAAAATCAAGTAAAAAGATTATACAGAGATATGGGTAAAATATTTAACAAATTAGATACTTGGTCTAAATATTTCTTTACTTCTTTTGATACTTTTGAAGAAGTATATAATAAAAAAGCTGATCGACAAAGAAAACTGTATAACGGAAGAATTGAAGCAAGATATTATCAATATTTAGGACCTAGACCGCCTTTAAAAGACAAAGATAATTAGGGAGATACTTTTATGAACTTGATTAGCACTGCACTTAACGATAAACTATTAAAACACTTTGCTATTGTCGGAGCAATTTACATTCCTTTATCATTTGTAATAGCAATAATAACAAGAAGTTTCTTAAATATAATGCTGGGATGGAATATTATTCTTGCTTTTATTCCGATTATTTTAGCTTATTTATTTCAACTTATAATAAAAGAAGAAAAAACGGAACTATCTCATAAGATTAAGATAGTACTAATATTTCTTTTTTGGTTGTTCTTTTTCCCAAATTCTTTTTATATAATAACTGATTTTATCCATTTAGGAGGAGAAGAATTCTATTTTAGAGAACATCTATATGCTCCTTTTACATATACTAAGAATTTCATTGGATATTTGACTTTACTGCATATCTTCTTTGGAGCATTTGTAGCTGCAGTAATGGCTAGTTACTCTTTAAAAATGATGCAAGAATATTTAATAAACAAATATAGTAGAATTAAATCTGAATTATTTGTTATCGTAATATTGTTCTTATCTAGTATTGGGATTTATATAGGTAGATTTCTTAGATTGAATTCTTGGGACATGTTAAATCCATTTTATGTAATTGAGAGATTTTTTATAAGTTTGAATACTTTTTCAATTGAGTTTATTCTCATGTTTCTACTAATTCAGGCAGCATTATACTATTTTATAAGACCATTCATTAAAATAAATATTACACTTTAAATTCAAAATATATACACATATATATGTTAAAATAAGTTATATAAAATAATATTCAAAAGGATTGATTAATAATGACGAAAATCATAGTTGCTACAATACTTTCTTTCATCTTAGTATTTGGTGGAAGTTATGTTTATACGACATACTATAAAGTAAATGAATCAGTAATATTAGTCTCATGTAGTGAGACATATGACATTTCAGATAATGAAATGCTTTTAGACTGTGATGTTGTTGATGAAGATTCTATTATTAGTACTGAGTATCCTTTAATGTTAACTTTATTTGATAGTGATGATGTTCTTGTTTTAGAAAGAGTTTTACCTGCTGGATCTAATCTTGTTTTATTTGATGAACTAGATTATAATTCTGAATATAGTTTGGCAATTGATGGATATAAGATTCTTGAAGAAGAATATGTTGAACAAGATTTTTTCACTCTTGATTTTTCAACTGTTTATGAAGATTTTATTATTCCAGAAATCTCATTGAGCGCAGCAATAACTACCGATACTTCAACAAATTTTAGTGTAAGTTTAGCTGACACACAATCACGCAGTACATCTATTGAAGTTACTGTATTATTAGATGATAGCGAAGTTTCTACATTGTCTTTAACTGACTTTTCGGATTTAGATATAGAAATAACTGAATTATTACAACAAACTGATTACTCAATACTTGTAACTTCAGTTTTTACAATGAATGACTATGATACATGGACAACTGGTATTGAGCTTATTGAAATAACAACTTTAAGAACACCACTTATTCCTAGTGCTGATATATCTAATGCTACTCATGATAATATTACTTTAGAGTTTAATTTAGAAACAGAGGATGAAGACGGTACTGCGGTAACTTATTTAATTGAATTAATTGATTTAGAAGATAATGTACTATTATCATTTGTTCCAATTGGAACAAATATCGAAGTTGATATCTCTGAAATTACAACTGATTGCACATTATCGGTGAAGTCTAATTATACATTTTTAGGAGTAGAATATCTAAATCAGGAATTAGAGACATACATTGTTTATACAAATCAGTATGCTAATTTCTTTGAACTGCCAACTCTTTCATTAGTTGATACTTCAATACCTTTATCAAATTATGATGACTATGACGATTACCTTTATACGTTTTATAATGAAGGACTAACTGAATTCACAATCAATTGTGATGAATCTCTTGATTGTGCCTTATTAGTAGATAGTCCTTTATATAGTGATATTCCATTTGAAATAGCGGGATTTATTCATCCATTTTACAGTCCAAATCAAATTGAGTATTCATACACAACAGAGTCTGTTGATGTCACAATTGATAACGAATATACATCAGCCTTAATTTATAGTATTAATCAAGAGATTAATCCGATTTTAGATTCGATTATTACTGAGGAAATGACTGATGAAGACAAGATAAAAGCAGTTCATGACTATGTAATCAATAATTCTGTTTATGATACTGATTGCTACGATAATGAAGGAACATGTGATAATGATCACACAGCTATGGGGATTTTATTTGATGGAAATGCAGTATGTGATGGATACTCTCATTTAGTGGATATTATGCTTAGAGCTTTACGTATTCCTTCAATTAGAATTAGTTCATCAGTTCATCAATGGAACGGAGTTTATAATGATGGTTCTTGGTATCATTTAGATGCTACTTGGGATGATCCTGTAAGCCCTGGTGGAGAAAGTTATTTAGAGTATGATTATTTTTTAATTGAAACAACTGACTTATTTATTCTTGATGATTCAGGTTCACATACATATGACACTAAATATACTAATTTTATTAATTAGTTAGTTATCTAGAAAAAAAAGGCTTATTACTGTTGTAATAATAAAACTAATAATATATAATACAATAGTATAAATCAGTGACGAAGAAGTAGTACTTGGAATCTTAGTATTAAAGAGAGGAATACATTGCTGGAAGTATTCTATATTAACTCTGAGGAATTCATCTTTTAGAGGCGTTAACTGCGCACGTGTATCTTGCGTTAAAGGATATGAGAGCTAGTATATTACTAGAACTAAGGTGGTACCGCGGATATAATGTTCGTCCTTTTATAGGGCGTTCTTTTTTTATAGTAAAAAGGAGTGAAATAAATGAAACTAAATGAGAAATTAGAAGAGATTAAAAAAGAAGCA
>JAOZRX010000070.1 GCA_029939945.1 Candidatus Izemoplasma sp.
TCATCAAAAAGAAAGTAACAGTAGCTATTATAAAGATTGTAAACAAAGCTGATAAGAAACGTTTAACATAGTAATTACTCATAAAACCGCCTCTTTCAAATAAGTATAAACATATTATACAATACTTTAAAATAAAAGCAATACACTACTGGTTGCATAGTGGTCAAAAATGAAATATATATGCTTATTTATAATCTGTTATAATCTAGAAAATATCTTTGTTTAAGAAGTAAATTAATCCATAAAATGGCTCAATACTAACTTAATAAAGAAAGTATCAAATAAATTATTACATTGTTCGAATACGAACTATTGATTGTTTTTTATAAAATGAAAAAAATAAAAAAACAGCAGTAATGTAAGCGTTTGTCGCTTTATTACTGTAAAGAGCTAGATTTTTTTCGCAAAAAAATCAACTCGATGAGTTGACTAAAAATCAAAATTCACAAATATAAGTTCTATTATTTATTAAAGAAATATCTAATAAATAATTAGTGTCATTTCTGTCAATTAGTGTATTGAAATGGCAAAAATAACTCCTTGTTTTATAAAAATCTCAGTTGTATATAACTCTTTTTGCCATAGATTTTTAAGTATTTTACAAAATATATTATTGTAAATGTTACGACAATCCCCATAGAACTGTCATTATCGAGAATGTTGACCACTTTTTTTAAAGAGTCAAGAGGTCATTTACAAAAATATGGTTGGCCGTTGATAATGCTCTTTATTTCCGATAAATCCGATGTTACAGAAGTATTATATATGCATATCTCATTACTAACATCTACAACTTCTGATTCATTGATGTATTTATAAATCCTATATGGTTTATTAGTTAGAATAATAATTCTATTTTCCAATTCCATAAATCTACTAATATCATATAATGTTTTACTATATTCCTTAAATCTCAATCCGTTAACTCTTCCTCTTTTAAATTCCCATACTTCTTTTGAATTAATTGTAACTTGGGTATTTGAAGATGCTTTCATAATCTTTACATGACACTCGCAATCTCTGGTCCTTATAATTAAGTCGTGACTATTATTATGTTTTTTTCTAGTTAAATAGCTTTTCTTAAGGTATTTCTTGATATGTCTTTTAGTCACGCTGACACCTCTATCCAATTTTGTCATATAGTTATATATTCTCTATATTACCATTGAAGTAGTCATAAATCAAAAAGTATTTGGAAAATTAATTTCCAAATACCTTCTATTTATTTTTAAATATTCCCAATATTAATCCTAAAATAATTCCTAGTGCTGCTGCAAAAATAACTCTATACTCATTTGGTAATAAGAAAGTTATTGTGTGTGCAGGTATCCAAAATAATGGAATAGTTTTTAAGACTATAAAACTAAAGAATTGATTCCATTTAATATCGTCAACAGCATCTTTAAATGAAACATTTTTATTATCACTCCGAAGATTTAAATATGTATCAGTAATTCTATGAAAGGCCATCATTGTAGGCGCAAAAGTCAAATTCATTAAAATTGAAGTAAAAAATGCAAATGCAAACAAACTACCTTCAAAAGGAAGAATATTCTCTGCTTGTAAGAACTCTACTCCACTTGAAAAGATTGAAAATATTAATACAATGACTACACCTATTAATCCCCAAACAAAAGCTTTGGCAATTAAGTAATTAGGTTTCTTCCAACTACCTTCTTTAATTCTTAATCCGATAAAATCTCCAATTGTAGCTAATACAAAAAATTTAGTAAATCCTGCAACCAATGGTAAGTTTTTTGCAAAGCTTAAAAAGAAATCTCTCGTAACAACAAATATAAGAAGTCCTGTAATTAATAACACTAATACTGAAATTATTCGATCATTTTTCATTTATTAACAAATTCCACTATTCTTACAAATATCCCAAATATATTTCTTATGACTAACAAAAATTACAATTGCTTCTTTAAGTAATTGATATTCTCCTTTATGTAGATAATATCCATCACGGTGAACAAAATTTACAAATCCTGCTTTTAATTCTTCATATGAAACATCTTGAATATGAGCAAGGGCAGTTTTTCCATCAGCTTGGAAATGATAATCCCAACAATATGTTTTTTCCTTATCAGTATATTTCAATTCTAAATAGTCTTCTTCATTATCAAATCCTTGAATAATTGTAAAAACTACTTTACCTCTATCTTTATAACGTAATTCTCCTTGAACTTTTCTATTATTCAATTTAATCATCTCCTATCAATACATATAATTATACTACTTAACTCATAGTTTTGAAACATTTTTACAATTAAATAATCAATACTCTATTCCTTATTTTTCAGTCTTTCTAAGAAAATTCTCAAGTCTTCTCCTTCAATAACTATTTCGCCAATATCCGCATGAATAGAGTCTCCAAGAGTCCCATGGTAATCTCCTCCAGCAGTAATAATCATGTTTTTTTTCGCAGCTAGACTTCGATAAAATTCTTCGTCGCCTTCTTTGTTTCTAAAGTAGATTCCTTCAAACCCGTCATAATCCTGATTTATTACAAATTTCTTTATATCATCTTTTAATAAAGTTGGATGAGCTAATACTACTAAACAGTTGTTTCTTCTTAGCAAATTAATTCCTTCTTCTACACTAATCTCACAACTTGGAACATATGCTTTTGAATAATCACCTATGATATCTCTAAAGATTTCATTAATTTCATACTGTGGATAATTATTTAATATTGCTTTTGCAATATGAGGTCTTGCAACTATTCCAGTTGAATAAGAATACACCTCTTCGTAAGTTATATGAATATCGTTAAATTTCCTTAAATTATCTATAAATTTAACAGCTCTTTTTTCTCTGCCTTCTCTAATATATTTATAATATGAAAGCATTTCTTCACTTTGGTATGAATTATCTCTAAAATATCCTAAAACATGAACAGGTCTTCTCTTGTAAATTGTAGATAACTCAATTCCTGGCAAAAAGACAATACCTGCTTTTTTAGCGAATTCATAGTTTTCTTCTACATTCTTACAAATATCATGATCAGTAATCGAGATAATATCTACTCCATTTCTTTTTGCTCTTAATATAATTTCTTCTGCAGTATAAATACCATCTGATAATTTAGTATGCATATGTAAATCTGCTTTCATAGCAACACTCCTCTACTAAAGAAAATTATATCTTGAAAAGATAATTAAGTAAAGCCCTGTGAAAGAAAAGTATGTTATAATTTGTTTATAGTTATTAGGAGGTAAAAACATGTTTAATATAATTGAA
>JAOZRX010000037.1 GCA_029939945.1 Candidatus Izemoplasma sp.
CCTTCAGAAGCAGCTCTTCTACAGGATCATATATCTTCATATCAATATACACAACAGAGTCTCTTACGAAGTAATCATATTCTCCTCCCATATTCTCTATTATTGCATCAGTTAATTCCAATAAATCCATTTGAATCTTAAATTGATAAGAAACTCCAGGTACTCTATATATTCTATTATGATCTATTTCAAAATGAAGGTCATCCTCATAATAAGTTCCAATCCTCATATCGTTTGTTGATTCAAAAAATACATTATATGAAAACCAACTAATTGGGACAATAACTAATAGTATAATAGCTGTAATAAATACTAATCTAGATAATAGAAAGAAATTTGGAACTTTTCTCGTTTCTTCACCTTTAAACACTTTATTTATGTGTTTTGTATAATATCTCCTAAATACTTCTAATCCTAAAAATAAAAATAAAACAATAATTAATAAAATAACAAATATCATAGTCATAAAAAGCACCTCATAATCCTAACTTTTTCTTAAAAATCTTGTAATACGATCTTGTAACAATTATCGAGTCATTATTCCCTATTTTCAATTCATATCTTGAATTATATAATGGCTTGATATACTCAATACTTCTAATATTAACAATCCCTGACTTACTGATTCTTATAAAATGTGTTGGAAGAAGTGAAATCATATTCAACAATGAAACATCTACATAATAGGTATCATTAATCGTAAATAAATAATTGTATCTTCCAGTTGTTTGAAAATATAATATTTTACCAATATTAACTTTGTAAATTTTGTCCTGTTTCTTACACTTGATACTACCTATGTTTTTCTCTAAGTAGATAGTATAATCAGAATCTTCCTCAGTAATCTCAATCGTTTCTCCAGTCAATATTTTTTTCTGTAATTCGTAATTTTTATTATCACACTTCAACCTAAATCTCATATTTTTCCTCCAATACAATACATATTATTATGAATATTACATTATGTAAATACATTATGCATACAATACAATATATATGTTTAAGTTACAAATCTTATTATATCATATGAATTCATTCTAAAAGTTGTTTCTGTTTTATATAACAAATACAGTTATTCTTATATATAATATGCTCCTCAGAAGTGACAAAAAGATTGTCATCATCTTATTCAATTTAACTTTTACTTTAATCTTAATAATGTGCTGGAAATAGGTCAAATACCCCGAAAATAAAAAGCCTAAAGGGCTTTGTTATAGCATACATGTCATTAGTTGTAACTATTTATGATACGGCTCATGAAATGTATCACATGCTAAATGACATAGATTTTTGTTCTAGTAACAATAAATATATTTAAGAGAGAAAAGTACTTAAATAGTCTACATAGCATATAATTTTGCAAAACGTATTATACATTAACAACTTATGAATTTTCATTCCATTGCTCTTCCACTTACACCCAAAATCACTAAGTGAAAAATACCTTAGTACAGCTTAGTCTAGGTAAAAATAAACAAACCTTTGAAAGGCTTGGTTATTTACTTGCAAATGCATTCTGGGAAGAGTTGAAGCCCCAGTAGACGCCTTTGAAGAAATACTCCCACCTTATTAAGTAATAATTATGACTAGATATTATCTAGAATTTTTATAATATATTAATCTCACAACTAAAAATACAAGTAGTAGTTGATAGTATGTGATAATTTTCATACGCTTTTTATATTGGTTATTCTTTTAGCTGATATTTCAACTTCGTCAATAAAAATAAGCTTATAAAACTGATCAATTCTAGTAATTGTTCCTTCTATTAGGATAATATTTCCATCATCAAAATATGATATAATTACTAGATTCTTAAATAGGTAAGCTATTTCAAGTTGATAATTTAATTCAGTTTCTTGATCAATACTTAAAACCGGCATTTCTTTTCTATCGCGTCCATAGAATAGTTCTTTTAAATAATCACTTTGTTCTAAAAGAGCGTTAAAAGGCATCCATTTCATCATTTTACGATCATGATATACATAGTTATCCATTATGTCCACCTACCATCGTATTACGTGCTTTAACAGTAGAGTTTTTAAGTAAACTACTTGCTCTTAAGGCTGAATTTTTACCGTATTTAAGATTAATGTTATCAATAGAGGAATGGAGTTTATGATCAATAATAACTTTGTTCATGTCTTTAAAAAGATTTAGTTGAACAAAATACTCTTCTACTAAATTAGTAACTCTGATTGTTACTTTTCTAATTGGAGAATTGTTATAAAACTCATCAAATAAAGAAATACAAGCATTATATATTTCTGCTTCGTTGTTAGTTGGGAAAGTTAGAGTCATTTGACGATTAAATCCACCACCTAACTCTTTAGAATAAGATATCCCTAAGTTTATAGTATAAGCTTTTTTATTACCTGTTCTAAGTCTTTTAGTTACTTCATCAGTCATTTCTAAGATTATTTGTGTGACAGTGTCACCATAATAATCATGAAAAAGTGTTTGACCCATTCCATAGCTTTTTGAAATAGGTTTATATACTAGTTTCTCATTGATTATCGACATATCAATCCCGTGAGAATGATGATATAGTTCTTCTCCCATTATTCCGTAAAATCTTTGGAGTTTCTCTAAAGGATAATGAGCTAAATCACCAATTGAATAAATTCCTAAACGATTTAAATTACGTTCCATATTTCTTCCTATTCCCCACATTTTTGAAATAGGGGAAATAGTCCATAGTTTAGAAGGAACATCATCATATGTCCATTTTGCGATGAATGTTGGAGATTTTTTGCTTTCAACATCAAGTGCTATTTTACTTAGAAGCATGTTAGGTCCGATTCCACAAGTTGCGGGTATTTTTGTTGTTTCTAAAATGTCTTTTAAAATTATATCAGCCATTTCGACATCTGTTTTATTATACATCTTTAAATAACTGGTCAAATCAAGAAAAACCTCGTCGACTGAATAGATATGCATATCCTCATACGAAACATACTTTAAGTAAATTTCAATAATCCTAGTTGAAAATTCGAGATACTTCTTCATTCTTGGCTTCGCAAAGATTATAGAAGAATCGTTAGGTAATTCATAGACCCTACATCTACTTTTTACACCACGTCTTTTTAGATAAGGTGTAACAGCTAAAACAACACTACCATTAGAACGAGATTTATCAGCTACTACTAAAGGTGTAGTAAATGGGTTTAATCCTCTTAAAACGCACTCTACAGAGGCATAAAAGCTTTTTAAATCAATGCAAATTATATTTTTATGGATTTGGTATTCTTTCATTTAGTTACACCTCCTTATCGTATATGTTACTTTATTATATGATATATACTAAAATATTCAAGGTGCATTATTCATAATAAAAACCCAAAACATAACTGGTGATTATGTTTTGAGTTTATTAAAAAAATTATAAAAAAAAGCAACTTTTTTAGTTGCTTATTTTCGATATATGTTGAAATATTCCATATGTTTACCCTGGTCACAATTGAGTCCTGTGTTATAAGAGAGATTGGTAAACAACTTGTTAAGGTCAATAGTCTTATCATCAAATAAGAATTGTGTTACTTCATCAATTATATAACCTGCTTCTTTTACTGCTTGGTCATAGAGGTCTATTACTGAGTAGTTATATTCTTCGTTTGTAACTGGGTGATTCCAAGTTCTATGTTCAAGATTATGGAAGTCATATTTTTCAAGATGATTGAAAAGAGGGAGGTCTTGGAAAAACATATCATTTTCTTTATTGAATAAATCAATAATTTTTAAAATGAGTTTTTTTATTCCAAAACGATCTCTTACAAAATGTTTTAAGTTTTTATACATTTTTTGGCTACTAATCAAGTACATTACTCCACCATGTTCTTTGCCATAAGTTTCTTTTAAGGCATAATCCATTATTTTCATTGTTGAAAACGGGGCAGTATTAAGAGGATAATGCTTTTTATATAATTTCATCTTTGAATGTTTAATTCCGAGGTCTTTTTCAATTAATAAAGCATCAATCGAACGTTCGAATTTTAGATGAAGTCCGCGATATGCATGAGTACTTTGGTCATCCTTTTTATAAATACCAACATTGTGGTAAACATATGGATGTATTTTAACATCAAGTGCATAGTGACAAATAAAACCAACTAAAAAGGAATATGTATCCTTGCTTAAGTTATCTTTAACGTAAGTAATCATATTTATAAAGAATTTAGCAGTATCTTCACGATGCATTTTATCGGCATATTTACGGTATTCCTTAAAGTCTTTACTAAAGAAATTATAGTAAAGCGGGTCAGGTCCTTGAGCTGACATATAAACGATTTTCTCATTAAATTCATAATCAATTTTACTTATCACTTCTTCTGCAAGTTTTGAATGCATGTAAATGTCTGCCATAGTATTCCTCTATTCTAGGTTTTCTAAATATTCTTTAAAGTATTCAGGTAATTCTGAATCAAATTCTATATATTCATTAGTATATGGGTGTATAAATCCTAACGTTTTTGCATGTAAGAATTGTCCGAACTCAGTTTCAGTTTTACGTCTTCCATATTTTGGGTCTCCCACTAAAGGAAAACCAATATAGTTTAAATGAACTCTTATTTGATGTGTTCTTCCTGTTTCTAGAGTACATTCTATAAGTGTTGCATCAGCATATCTAGTTAGTACTTTAAAATTAGTAACTGATTCTTTTCCTCTTTCAACAACAGCCATTCTTTGTCTGTTTTTAGGATCTCTTCCGATTGGGGCGTTTATTTTTCCTAAGTTATGAGGGATAACACCTTCAACAAGAGCAATATACTTTCTTGTTGTTGTTTTATCTTTCATTTGATTAGATAAATTCTCTAAAGCTTTATCTGTTTTCGCAACAACTAGTAATCCACTTGTCTCTTTATCAATTCTGTGAACTATTCCTGGCCTAATTTCACCTTTAATAGCTTTAAAATCTTTCACATGATATAAAAGAGCGTTAACTAGTGTACCGTCTTTATTACCCGCTCCTGGGTGAACTACTAATTTATAATCTTTATTCACTACTAAAAGATATTCATCTTCATATATTATATCAATATCAATATCTTCAGGTTCTAGTTGAATTTCTCTTTCTTCCATTTCTTCAATTGTAACTATGTCGTTAGTTTTAAGCTTATAGTTAGTCTTAACTATAATTTCATTTACTAAGATACTACCATCTTTAATCATTGCTTGAACTTTACTTCTTGAAAATTCTAGGGCTTCACTAAGTATTTTGTCGATTCTTTGTAAGTTTTGTATTTCTTCAATCTTTATTTTTTGCATGAATTACATCTTCCATCAAAATATCAAAGGCAAATAGAAACATCCCAACAACTAAATTAATGTCAGCAACATTAAAGATTGGGAAATCATACCCGAATATATAAAAATCTAAGAAATCGACAACTTCTTGAAATAATATACGATCAATAAAATTACCTATCGCCCCAGCAATCAGTAATGTAACCGCAATTGAATAAACTAATTTTTTATTAAAATCAACTTCTTTTATCAAATAATAAAACAAGACAAAAGCAATCAAAGTAATCAGGTAAAAGACAGTCATTTGACCAGTTAAGATTCCCCAAGCTCCACCTGTATTACGGTGAGAGTTAATTAAGAAGAAATTCTTAATAACAGTGAAATGTTCGCCTAAATCCATTGTTTTTACAATGATTTGTTTTGTTATTTGATCTAATAGCACAAGTAATAAAACACTAGCTAAAATAATATAATGTTTCTTTTTCATAGTAAGACACCTCATTTATTAATAATTATATAAGTAATGATAAATATTGTTAATAGTGAAACAAAAGATATAAGATTCAAAATTACATAAATACGAGGATAGTTTAATTCCGTTGATCTATCACCGTAATTTTTGAATGTATCAATAGTAATTTTATTAGTAAAGAATGAAAGAACAACTAATAAAATAAACAATCCTCCTAAAAACTCAATAAGAAGATAAGCATATAGTAGCACAATATTAACCATAATAGTAACTAAAAGTGCTGCAGGGAATAAAAAGAATAGAAATCCAGTAATAAAGCAATTAAATATGACGATTGGTAAATAATAAATTCTTAAATCTAATAGACGATTATGTAATTTATCATTCATCTAAATCACCACTTCTCATTACTTCTAAATAATCAAGCACTTCTTGGAAGTTATAAACCCCAACAAGTATCATATCAGTATCTAAAGAATTATAAGTTCTTAATGCTTCAATATAATTGTCATCTTCATCATCTGATAGATGAGGAATAAAGAATATATCAATACCATTAATATCAGCTGTGATTATCTTTTGTTTAACTCCACCAATATAACCAATTGATCCATCAGCATTAATAGTCCCAGTTCCGGCGATTTTTAAACCTTGCGAAAGGTTTAATTCAGTTAACTGATCATAGATATAAAGAGACTGCATCAATCCACCACTTGGTCCTCCGGTTTTATTATCAATTAGTTCGTATTCCACTTCAGTACTGTTTATTTCTGAAATATAAGATAAATATATTCCAATAGAACAAAATCCGTTATCACGTAATCCATTCACTGCATAAACAGTCATTTCCTCATTGTTTCTTATTATTTCAAATTCAACTTCAGCATTACATTCTACTTCTCTATATGCATCATAATAGTCAGTTTGACCATTTATGGCAATAATTTTATCACCTAGTTCTAGTGAATTAGGTGATAAATAATTATATGTTAAGTAAACTGTTAAATAGGAATCATAATCAATTATTTCTCCTGCTTCTCTTATTCCAACTATTAAACTAGTTGAAAGTGAATCATCTTTCATTAGGTAACTCATTGTATCTAAATCATCTAAATCAATATTATAATAAAAGTCAGGAAATTCTACAACTGTTACTTTTGATTCTAAATTACCAACTATGTATTGTAAGATTGTAACCTTATCAACACTTAAAATACTGGTTGTATGAAATGAACCATCTGGTTGATAATCTTCATTAATTACGATAAATTCACTTATATCATCATTAAATCCAGGAGCAGTAAATGAATATTCAATTCTAAAAAGACTAATAAACATTAAAGGGATAAAAAGACCTATAAATACAAAAATATATATTTTGTATTTTAAATAAGTTAGTTTCATTTCTTAATTTCAACATCCATCATCGCCATTTGGCGATATTTGATTGAAGCACTATCAAACATTTTTCTTGAAGCAGTAAAAGAATCTTGATCATGATATTTATCTTTCAAGAAAACGACTTCTTTGATTCCACTTTGAATAATTAGTTTAGCGCATTCATTACATGGAAATAATGTTACATATAATGTTGCATTATCTAAACTAACTGTAGAATTTAAAATAGCGTTAGGTTCAGCGTGAACTACATACGGATATTTTGTATCCAGCCATTCACCATCTTTAGACCACGGAAAAACATCATCTTCTACACCATAAGGAAATCCGTTATAGCCAATTCCAACAATTCTTTTTTTATCATTGATTATACAAGCACCTACTTGTGTACCTGGATCTTTTGATCTTTGTGCTGAAAGGATTGCTACTCCCATAAAATATTCATCCCAAGAAATATAATTAGTTCTTTTCATTTTAGTTACCTCCAAGATTCATTTTGTAATATTTTAATCTAAGTCCCCATAAATCAATTGTTTCAATATAATCATAACCTGTTTTAACAAGTACTTTATTACTATATAGATTATCAATAGCCGCAAAAGCTACTAAAGAATCATATTTCAATTTGATTGCTAAATCTTTCATTCTAGTTGAGCCTTCACTTGCATATCCTTTATGCCAATAATCTTCATTAAATCCATAAAGTATCTCAGGTTTATCGTATTCTTTTACATAGGCAATTCCGACATATCCTATAACTTTATCATTTGTTTTAGTTGTTACTGCATAAACTAAATTAGGTTTAGTTTCATCAAAATCTAAAGCAAACTTATTAAGCCATAATTTTATCTTTCTCTCATCATATGTTTCCCCTGGTAAATATTTACAAACATTAGGATTACTTAATATTTCATATAAATCTAAGTAATCACTAACATTGAATTTTCGATATCTTAGGCTTTCTGATTCTAAATTTAGAATATTCATAATTAACTCCTAATATTTAGCTTAAAAGATTGAGATTAACGCTTATTTGACTTGCTAAACGACAATTACTATAAACAAGTTGAATATTCGATTTTAGTGAATCCCCTTTAGTTATTTCAGCAATTTTAGCTAGCAAATAAGGTGTTGTTTCTTTTCCTTTAATTCCTAGCTTCGTCATTTCAGTAATAGCATCAGCAATAACATTATCAATCAATGTTCTATCCATTGAATATTCTTCACTGATTGGATTAGTTACTAACATTCCACCTACTAAGTTAAGCTTTAGTTTAGTATTCCAAACCTCGGCAATTTCTTTTGGAGTATCGATTTTAAAGTTTACAGAAAAATCAGATTCTCTTGAATAAAAAGCTGGCAAAGTACTAGTACCATAACCAACTACAGGTACTCCTTTAGTTTCTAAATATTCCATTGTTAATCCAAGATCTAAAATAGATTTAGCTCCAGCGCAAACAACTAGGACATTTGTCATAGCTAATTCTTCTAAATCAGCTGAGATATCAAAAGTAGTTTCAGCTCCACGGTGAACTCCCCCAATTCCTCCAGTTGCAAAAACTGTAATATTAGCAAGTGAAGCAATATACATTGTAGCTGAAACAGTTGTAGCTCCATCTATTTTATTTGCGATATTATAGGCAATATCACGGCGTGATGTTTTAATAATATTTTGTCCTTGTTTACCTAGAAAATCAATTTCTTTTGAAGATAAACCTATTTTTAGTTTACCATTGAGAATAGCAATTGTTGCAGGTACACTACCGTTATCCCTAACAATTTTTTCGCATTCTAGTGCTGTCTTAACATTTTGGGGGTAAGGCATACCATGCGAAATAATTGTTGATTCAAGTGCTACAATTGGTAAATTGTTTTTAAGTGCATTAGTTACTTCTACGCTGTATTCAATATAATTATTCATTTATTTTCTCCACCTCTTTGATTGATAGCAATTCGTTTGTTGAGTTATTTGATAAAAGAGTTATATATGCTGTTTTCTTAGCTAATGACAACTTTTTTTGGTTGTTTTCGCTATGAATCATTCCATGAATAAATCCACTTAGAAATGCATCTCCTGCGCCTGTTGCGTTAACTATTTTATCTATTTTTATTGGTTTTTCTGTAATAAGTTTGTCATTTGTAGCCAGAATAATATCTTTATCCTGATTAGTTATTAGTAAATTAGTAGCTCCAGATTTCTGTAAATTTGAAATTTGATCTAGTAAGTTTGCTTTGTTTGATAGTTCATCAAGTTCTAACTGATTTACTTTTAGTAAGTCAATATACTTTAGATGATCCTTTATTTTAAGTACTTTTTTAGTGCTAACTGCGTCCATAACAATCGTTTTATGTTGGTAGGTTTGGAGTAAGTAAACAATAGAATTTTGACTTAAATTATTATCAATTACGATAATATCAAATGAGTCAATAAATTGCTTTTTTGATTCTAGGAATTTACTCGTTAATTCCTTCAAAATATCCATATCATTTAGTCCAAGAAATAAATCATTATCCTGATCCATTACTCCTAAGTAAACACTATTTGAAGCGTTTTTTAAGAATAAACTCTCTGCTATATCTACTCCCATTTCTTTTAAACTATTTTTGGCAGTTTTAGAGAAATGATCATCTCCAAAAACACTCAAAAATGAGCATTCATTTCCTAGCCTTCTAATGTTTTCTGTGATATTTCTAGCAACTCCTCCAAAAGCAATATGAACTTTGGATAAATTGGAGTCATGTAAAATATACGGCTCACTACTTTTTACGAATATATCGATATTTTGAGCACCGATTATAAGAACTTTAAGCATAATTGCACCTACTTTATGTCTTTGTGACTTGATAAATCAATATGGCAGTAGCCAGATTGATTCTTATCTAAATAATCTTGATGAGCTTCTTCTGCTTTATAAAACGGTAAGTTAGTAGCTAATTCAATAGCAATTGGTCGTCTATATTCTTTTTGTCTAATTGAGAAATAGCTTCTTATAAAAGGAAGTTGATCAAATGTATAGTTATAGATTCCTGTTCTGTATTGTATTCCTACGTCATTACCTTGCTTATTAACTGATGTAGGATCAATAATGTTAAAAAAGTGGTCTAGTAATTTCTTTAATGAAATAACTTCATTATCGTACTTAATAATTACAGCCTCAGCGTGACCGCTTAGGTTACATACTTTTTCATAAGTTGTTTCACCAACTCCGTTTATATAACCTGCTTCAGTTTCAATTACACCATTAAGTTGTTTGAAGTAAGCCTCTACTCCCCAAAAACATCCACCAGCAAATATAATTGTTTTCATAGTTTTTTCCTCCAATAATAATTTTATTATTAAGTCAGTTTTACTATTAGTGTATAGTTCTCTATCAACATTATTGTTGTTAATTAGTTGTTTTTTTAGGTTTGAATATTGATTACGGTATAATGGATTGTTTAACAATATTCTTTTCAAGGATAAATGATTGATTAAAGATTCACTTCCACTTTTAATAACGTATAAATGATGTTGTGGAAGATCATTTTTTAGATATTTAAAGGAATATCTATTAGAAATTCCTTTATCACCTTCAAAGAGGTAGTTATTATCCTCTAGCAAATATTTAATAATCTTAAAATTATGTGTGTATTCGATATCAATGTCTATAATTGGTTTTGCCATCATAGATGGAATACTAGTGCTTCCTATATGATGAATTTGAAGATAACTATTTTCTAAGAAAGATTTAAGATAGATATTTATTTTTGTGAAGTCATTCGCCCAAGATTGACAGTATTTGCTAAGTCTAAGTAATTTACTCAATAATCATATTAATAATATAACTTGCTGCAAGTAGTCCCGCAGCTGCTGGGACAAATGAGTTTGAGGCTGGACTTAATACTGCTGTGTCAGTCTTGTTTGGTTCTTCTTTTGAATAGACTACTGGAACCTTACCTTGTATGCCCTCACTTCTAAGTTTCTTTCTAATAACTTTTGCAAGAGGGTCATAACTAGTTTTTGAGAGTTCTGATATTTCTAGAAGCTCAGGATGTAGTTTATTCCCTTGCCCCATTGAAGAAATAAAAGGGATATTTCTTTTCAAACATTCTTTTATTATATCAATTTTAAAAGTAATTGTATCAATTGCGTCTATAACGTAATCAATATCATTAGAAAAGATTTCATCCTTAGTGTCAAAATTATAAAAAGTATGGTAAGTAAGAACATCAAGATCTTTATTAATATCTAGAAGTCTTTCTTTCATTACCACTGTTTTTGGTAAGCCTATTGTAGAATCTAGAGCGATGATTTGTCTATTTATATTAGATTCATCAACAACGTCTTTATCAACAATAATTAGCTTTCCAATTCCACTTCTTGCGAGTGCTTCAGTTGCGTGTCCACCGACACCACCAAGCCCTACAACAAGTACTGTGCTGTTTTTTAGGAGAGTAAATTTCTCTTCTCCAATTAGTTGGATTGTTCTTTCAAATTTCATATTCATCACCTGGTGAACACTCCCACTGCTTACAATAGACATTGTTGAAGTAGGGGTTTCTCGGGTAGTGCGCACTACCATGCGCAAATTAATCGAGCTATCAAGGTTGTCC
>JAOZRX010000071.1 GCA_029939945.1 Candidatus Izemoplasma sp.
AATCGATTCTTGAATCTTTAGCATGCTTCATTTTCTTCATCATTTCAATGAATTCAGCTCCATTTAGTCCTTCTGGTAGTACTATTTCCCCAGGTAGATATCCCACATCATTTAAAATGTCAGAATAATCTTTCCAACAGTTCATATTATTAATAGTTGCCACACCTTCACCTGGCTGAGAAAAACCCATTAACATCCTCATCGTTGTTGTTTTTCCTGCACCATTTGGACCAAGAAAACCGTATACTTCTCCTTCATTTACTTCAAAAGAGATATTAAAAACACCTCTATTAGATCCAAAATCCTTTGTTATGTTTTGTACTTTTATCATTACTCAATTCCTTTCTATTTAGCGAATTATAATTATTCATTTTTTTCCTTCAAACAATATGAAACAGACTAGTTACTTACACTATGATACCTAGAAATGTATAATAACATACAAGTGTTACAAATGCAACACTTGTTATATTTGTTACATTTGTTTTGTTTACTTTCTTTATTGAATTATAATAACTATTATAGTATTTATTTGGTACAATTTAATCTGGTTGAATCATTCACTTTATTTGACAACTTAGATTTCTAAATACAAAAAGATGTTAGCAAACACATTTTTTGTGTGTTTGCTAACACCTTACTTATAAATGATTCCTCGATAATTTATGTAAACTAAACCTTTTACGCCATCTAGTTCCCATATAGTTTTATATATATGTTTTGATACTTATCTAGGATAGCAACTTTCATTATATCATTATCAGTCTCAAATCAACATATGATTCAAAAATAAATATAAATGAACTAAACAGATTAAATATAGATGCATTATTAAATGTATGGGGTTCACTCTAAAAATGACGACTTTTTTATAGTGCTAATAAATTTACTAACTTTTACAATGTAAAATACTTTCATATTCCAACACACTGGATAATGTAATTCCATTTCTTTAAAATAAAAAGAATTAATATGAAATTCTGTTTTATTTCTTTTAGTTTATTCTATTATTATGGTATTTTGTTGCTTTCACAAGTGGAATTAATGATAACAAAATTATTACAGCAGCTACTAAAAATAATAACTCTGTTGGGACTTGCCCTGTAATAATACCAGTTGCATATTCTTTAGTGAATGACTTCCCATAAATTTTAATTATTGGATTTGCAATCATCGGACCAATCAGCATAGGAATCAAAACAAAAAACACTACTCTAATTCCTTCGAAACGTCCTCTACTACCAGATGGATAAAGTTGTTTAGTCCATACTATAGTTGCTTGAAAAAACAGAACATATCCCATTCCCATAAATGTTATACCTAAAATCAATGGTATATTGCTTATAATAAATATTCCAGAAGAATCACTAGTACTTCCCAATAAATACATTAAAACTAATCCTATGGTATTAACCACTATGCTTATTATTATCAATAAAGAAAATTTATCTTTATTTATTAATTTCATTCCTGGAATCGTAAAAAAGACTGCTACAACAAGTCCAATACCTTGAATAATTCCAACAGCATCTTCTTTAAATCCATAATTATAAATAAATAAGTTACCAAGATGAACAAAGTATACATTACATCCAATGAAGAATACAGTGACCATAGTATTTACCCATACTAATTCTTTAATATCAAAGAATTCTTTGAACTTAAATAAAGTCATAAATTGTTGGAAAAATGTACCTTCTTTTCTAGCTACTAGTGTTGGTGATTCCTTCACAGTAAATATTGATAAAACACCTATAATAATAACAACTACTCCCATCGCTGTAAAGAACCAAATATATCCAAATGATGCAATAATAACACCACCAATAACTGTCCCAACAATCGATCCTAAAACAGGCAATGCAGCCAAAGCTGCCCCTAATGAACCTCTGTTTTTATTATTTAGCATATCAGTTATCCAAGGGTGAAATCCTGAATCAAACCCCATTGATCCAAAGAAACTCATAATTGCATCAGCCATAACCAATATCACTGCAATAAACATTATCGAACCGCTTGCTGATCTTGGAACAAACATTGTAAATCCAAATGTAATTGTGAAAAGTCCCCATAGAATATATCCAGATACAATAAAAGGTTTTCTTTTACCAATTCTATCAGATAATGTACCAAATAAAAACGCTGAAAATGTTGTCATAAATGCACTTATTATAACCATCCACATAATAATGCTCGAATTAGGAGCAATCTCTTCATAAACAAATGTGTTAAACCATTGATTTTCAATATTCCAGCTGATTTGTCCTGCCATTCCTAGACCCCAGATTAGCGTCCATTTTTTATATCCTAATTTATTATTTGTTTTCATATTTTCTTATCTAATTTTGAAAATCATTTTCAAATTAGTTTCCTCTTTTCTAGTAGTTTAATCAAAAGATTTAATTAGTAATCTTATTTTAATAATTTTATTATTAATTTTCTTTTTGCTCTTCTATCATCTCTCTTACATGCCAAAAACATCTTTTAGCATATTTTAACACATTTTCATTAAAGTATTTGTGGATTTTTTGCATTTTGAAATTAAAGCTCACTTTTTATTCTAATTAAACCATATTTTGTGGCTAATTAGAAGTGCGAAAACTAGCAAAAATACAGTAAACTACAATACACCAGGATTAAATTGATTTTTATCAACTTTTTTCTTGTTTCATAAAAAAAGTTATTTTAGTCACAAACTAAAATAACTTAACACCGCGCTTGAAAGCGTTGTGAATACGTTGCTATTTGTGGAGTTGATGGTCCCTGAAGGATACCATCGTCCACGATTAATTACTTAATTACTTGAAGCCATAACATTTCAGACTCAATTACAAATTCTGAAATTAATTTAACGAACTTAGAGTAGTCCATTGTAGTGTGAGCAAAATCTAATGCATCATAATATTCAGCTCTTCTTGTTTTTGTAATTATTATAGGTGTATATCCATACTTCATTAATTCAAAATTTAGTAAAAGTCTTGCGGTTCTACCATTTCCATCAATGAATGGATGTATCTTAACAAATTCCCCATGCAATAAACATGCTTTTATAACTGGATGAAACTTATTCCATTC
>JAOZRX010000038.1 GCA_029939945.1 Candidatus Izemoplasma sp.
TATTGTTCTCAACATTATTGAAGAGGGAGTTTTCTTGAACATAATTGATAAAAAAAAGAGTTTATAACTCTTTTTTTATACAAATTTATATGGTTCTGTATCAATTTTACTTATTAAGATGTTGGAAGATATTCCAGCATCTTTTAATATGTTCTTTAATTCATAAACAAAGAACTTTTCAATGTTATGACCTATATCTAAAGCATTTAGCCCTATAGAAAGAACATCATGAGCGTAATGATAAGATAAATCACCAGTAACGTATAAATCAGCACCCATCTTTTTAGCATTATAGATATTGCTTGATCCACTACCACCTGAAATTGCTATTTTAGAAACAGACTTTGTCATATCACCAATAAATCTAGCGTTTTTCACTTTATAAGTTGATTTAACAAAATCAATTGCAGTATTCATATTAATTTCATCAATTTCGCCAATTCTTCCCAATCCCTCGTCTTCTGTAGTATAATCAATGATTACTTGATTTCTTAATCCTAGCATGTCAGCTAGAATTTTATTCATTCCGCTATTACTAATATCGAAATTTGTATGAGCTACATACAAGGTAATGTCGTTCTTTAGAAGTTTCTCAATAAGTTTCCCTTTATAAGTATCAGTATTTACACTCTTTAAAGGTGAGAAAATTAAGGGATGATGAACGATGATTAACTCAATTTCATTCTCAATCGCTTCTTCAATTACTTCATTAGTAAGATCAAGAGTTAGTAAAATGTTTTCTATGTTTTTTTGAAGGGATCCTACTTGTTGCCCTACATTATCCCATTCATATGCTAATTTCTTGGGATAAAGAGATTCAAAGATATTAATTATTTCAATACCTTTCATTTTAATGCCTCCTTTAACAAAGCGATACTTGTATCGATTGATAGTAATCGTTCACTATCATCAACTTTTCTTGAAAGTATCTCTAGTCTTTCCATTTCTTTCTCAATTCTTTGAACAAAGAAATGAGATTTGTTGATTAAGTTAATTGGTCCAAATTCTATTTGGAGGGAAGTGTATTTTTCTTTACCTGGTTCGATCACCAATAAGTCATACAGTTTATTACCTTCATTCACAATTAACTCGTCTATAATGAAAAAATCAATTGATTTAAGCATTGTTCTTATAACATTTGCATCATTATTAGGCTGGAGAATAAATCGTTTCACATTTTTCAAATTATTTTTTTGTAAAATATTGGCAATTAAGCTTCCACCCATACCACTAATAACAACTACATCAACATTATTATCAATTTTTTCAAGTCCATCTCCAAGAATAACAGTAATTTTGTCAGACACTTTACTTTGTTTTACATTATTATATGCACTTCCAAATGGACCAATTTTGTTATCAATTGCAAGAGCACTAAAAACATAACCTTCTTCGATTGCCGCTATAGGAAGTAAAGCATGGTCAGTACCAATATCAGCTAATTTATTGAATCCTTTTGTATAGTGTAAACAACTGTTTAATCTCTTAGATAAACTCACTATTTTCCACTCATAAAGTCTTTTAATCTTTTTGATCTAGATGGGTGTCTTAATTTTCTTAAAGCTTTTGCTTCTATTTGTCTAATTCTTTCACGAGTAACACCAAATTCTCTTCCAACTTCTTCTAAAGTTCTACTTCTACCATCTAGAAGCCCAAAACGCATTCTAAGAACTTTCTCTTCTCTATCAGTCAACGTCTCTAAGACATTATCAAGTTCGCGTTTTAACATGATTTTAGATGTAAACTCCATTGGAGTAAGAGTATCTGGGTCAGGAATAAAATCACCTAAACTTGAATCTTCCTCTTCCCCGACAGGGCTCTCTAACGAGATAGGTTCTTGAGCAACTTTTTGAATTATTTGCACTTTTTCAACTGTAATTCCCATTCTTTCAGCTACCTCTTCTGGATGAGGTTCACGCTTTAATTCTTGAATTAATTGACGTTGAGTACGTACTAATTTGTTAATAGTTTCAACCATATGGACTGGTATTCTGATTGTACGAGCTTGGTCTGCTATTGCTCTTGTAATTGCTTGTCTTATCCACCAAGTTGCGTATGTAGAAAATTTGAATCCTTTAGTATGGTCAAACTTCCCAACGGCTTTCATTAGTCCCATATTTCCTTCTTGAATTAAATCAAGAAATTGCATTCCTCTTCCAACATATCTCTTAGCAATCGAAACTACTAATCGAAGATTTGCTTCAACTAATTTATTTTTTGCTAATTCACCTTTAAACATTATTTCTTCAACAGTTTTCTTATATTCTGGAGTAATTTCTTCACCTGACGCGACCAATTCATCAAACTGTTCTTTTGCCATCTTTGCATTTGCGATATCAATAGCTAAATCTACTTCTTTAGTACCTTCAAGCAAGTCTACACGTCCAATTTCTTTTAAATACATTCTAACTGGATCATCAACTTTAATAGATATTTGATTTTCAAACGATTTATCATGTAATAATTCTTCTTCAATGTCTTTAGTAAAGTCTAAATCTAAGACAATACTTGGATCTAAATCATCTTCCTCTTCAAATTTCTCCTCATCTAGACTCTCTATTGCAGTTATATCATAACTGACCATTTCATCTTCACTAACAACATCTACTTGTCTTTTTTCAAGTTCAGCTACAATAATATCAAAATCTTCAGTTTCATCGCTTACAAATTTCAATATTTCTTTCACAGCTAAATAACCTTTAACCTTGTTTATGTCTAATAATTCTTGTACAATTTTATCTTTTTCCATGTTGTACCTCCTTAATGTAAACATCGCGATACTTCGCAAGTTCAATCTTTTCTGTATTCGTAGGTGCATTCTTAATCTTTTCTTCTATCTCTTCTTGTAATAAAGAGTTGATATAATCCTGAATCGTACTGAGAAGATCATCATATTCCTTATCAAACAGCTCAATCATCTTATTTTTTACTTTGGTATTGTAAAAATGTAATTGATCTTGACTCAAAATTTCTATTAGATCCTCTTCATTAATATCAGAATTAACGTTATTTTCCAGGTTCTTATAGTGTTGATCTTCTATTAAATGCTTAATATCTCTACTAGTTGAATTAATATAAAATATTTCTCCAAACTCTACATTGAATTTCAAAACAAACTTAATATCACTTATAAAGTAGCTAATTAATCTTCTTTCTGCGACTAAATATTTTGATTCAATTGGGATAGTTCTTTTTGCTCTTCCTCCAATATTTTGAATATTACGTTTAGTATATTGGTAAAAGTCTTGTCTTACTGACTCTAAAGAAATGTTTATATCACTAGATAACCGTTTGATGTAACTTTCGATTATTGTGTTTGAAGTATTCTTAATTAAATCAAAGATAGTTTTCTTGAAATGCTCGATATCGAGCATTTTTGAAAAGTCAATATTCATATTGTTTTTCAAGTATGAAAACTCAATTTTATCTATCCAATTTTCATTTATGTAAGTATTTAATTCAGCAGTTGAATACTTAGTTAAATAATCATCAGGATCTAGATTATCTGGTAATAAAATAATCTTGACTTCCATTCTTTCATTTTCAAAAAGTCTTATAGCACGTGATGTTGCTTCTATACCAGCAGGATCACCATCATAGCATATTGTTACATTGTTAGTATATCTCTTAATCAATTTAACTTGTTCAGTAGTAAGTGATGTCCCCATTGAAGCTACACTCTCTTTAACATTTGCTCTATAAGCAGCAATAACATCCATGTATCCTTCAAATAGTACTACACGGTCATTTTTCTTTATTTCATTCAATGCATTATTCAAATTATAAAGTACTCTACTTTTAGTAAATACTTTTGTTTGAGGACTATTTATATATTTAGGAGAATCTTTATCAGCTTCTAAATAACTTCTTCCAGAAAATCCTACTACATTTGAACGTTCATCAATAATCGGAAAAATGATTCTTTCTCTAAATAAATCATAAAAAGATTCTTTTTTGCTTTGCTTTACCAATCCTAAATCAAATAAATCAGATACTAATATCCCTTTTTCAGTTAGTGTTTTATATAAAACATCAAACCCAGTCGAAGATAAACCAATATTGAATGTATTGATTACTTCATCAGTTATTCCTCTTTTTGCTAAATACTTTCTCGCAATTACTCCTTGTTTTGTACTACTTAAGAATAACTTATAAAAATTAAGAGCATCATTGTTAATATCGAAATACTTTTTATTTGGATTTTCTCTTCTAACCGAACTTAAATCAAGACTAATATTTGCTTTTATCGCTAAATCTTCAACTGCTTCAACGAAAGTTATGTTTTCTGTTTTTTGCTTAAAGGTAATGGCGTTACCCTTTTCTCCACATGAGAAGCAAGTATATATCTTTCTTTCAGGTTCAACTGAAAATGATGGGGTTTTTTCATTATGAAAAGGGCACAAACCAAAATAACTCTTTCCTTTTTTAGAAAGAGAAACTTTTTCAGATATGATATCAACAATATCTGTTTTTTGTAGTACTTCTTTGATAACCTCTTCACTTATTCTTTGCATTTAATCACCTAATAATATAATTTTTCCATCAAATATGGAACTAATTCTTCTTTTGATAATATAATTTGTTTCATAGTATCTCTATCTCTTAATGTAAATTTGTTTTCATTAATTGCTAAATCATCAATTGTTAGGACAAATGGCGTACCAATAGCGTCTTGACGACGATATCTTCTTCCTATTTTTCCTGATTCATCGTTTGTTACTGTAAAGAATTTACTTAAATATTCAATCATTTTATCAGCTAATTCCTTATGATATTTTTTTATTAAAGGGAATACTGCAACTTTATATGGCGCTAAGCTAGGTAATAATTTAAGATTAATTCTTTCTTCATCATTATCTAGTTTCTCTACTGTATAAGCTTCCGATAAAATAGCTAAAAATAATCTTTCGACTCCAAGTGATGGTTCAATAACGTATGGTAAATATTTTTCATTTGTTATTGGGTCCAGATAGAGTAGTGATTGCTTAGAATGTTCTTGATGTTGTTTTAAATCATAATCAGTTCTACTAGCTATTCCCCAAAGTTCATCAAATCCCCAAGGGAATCTATATTCTATATCTGTAGTAGCATTAGAATAATGAGATAACTGTTCAGGTAAATGATCTCTTAACTCAATATTCTCTGGATTTAATCCTAAAGAAATCAAGAAATTATATGATTCATTCTTCCAATAGTTAAACCATTCCATCTCTGTACCTGGCTTAGTAAAGAACTCTAACTCCATCTGTTCAAATTCTCTAGTTCTAAAGATGAAATTACCTGGTGTAATTTCATTTCTAAATGATTTTCCTACTTGTCCTATTCCAAATGGGACTTTTTTACGTGATGTTCTTTGAATATTCTTAAAGTTTAAGAATATCCCTTGAGCCGTTTCAGGGCGTAAATATAAGTCATTATTTGACTCACTTACTACTCCTTGGCTTGTTTTAAACATTAAATTGAATTGTCTAATTTCGGTATAATCTAATTTACCACAGTTAGGACAAACAATATTGTTGTCTTTAATATAATTCATCATTTTATCATTAGACCATCCATCTGCATTAACTGAACTATCAAAATCTTCAATTAACTTATCTGCTCGATGTCTAGTATTACATTTCTTACAATCAGTTAAAGGATCGCTAAATCCTCCAATATGTCCGCTTGCTTCCCAAGTTTTTGGATTTAAAAGAATTGAACTATCAAGTCCAACATTTAATTTATTTTCTTGAATAAATTTCTTCCACCATGCTTTTTTAATGTTATTTTTAAGTTCAACACCTAGTGGACCATAATCCCAAGTATTTGCTAAACCACCATAAATTTCACTACCTTGAAATACAAATCCGTAGTTTTTAGCATAGTTCACTAATTCTTCCATTTTTATTTTACTCATATTAATCCTCCTGAAAATCAAATTTGGACATAATTATGCAGTATATATTATACCACATTTTCAAAAAAAAGAGGCAAGCTCTTTTAGTATTTTTGTAATTGTTGAATAATTTTTCTAGATTTTGTCTTAAAACTGACATATTGATCAAACAATAAATCAATAATATGTCTGATTATAACTCTTTGATTACTTGTTAAATCTACTGTTTTAAATTCATTAATATCTATAAAGTATAACTTAGCTAATTGTATGTAGATATCACTATCAAATGACTCTTGATTAAAAGATAAATGTTCTTTACATACAAGTCCTCCATTATCAACATTGAAGACAAGGAATTCATTTTTATCACAAATATTACATTGTTTAAAATTAAGACCATATCCTAGGAAATATAGAAGTTTAAGTTCAAAGATAAAGCTAAGCATTTCCGGATCAACTAGGTCGTTAAATAGCTTAAATATCTTTTTTAAGAAATTAAACATTTTTGGATGATCTAAATCCTCAGATATTGTATTATTTACAAGTTCCATAATATGATTTAAATAAGTATAAGAAAGAATATCACTTTTAATCATCTCATAGTCATTAACTAGTTCTCCCTCTTTTAAAGAAGGGAAATTACCTTTTGTAAAAGTAATTCTTATTAAATTACCGTTTTGACTAAGAACACGGTTAATACTATTCATTTTCTTAACTCCATGAGCTATAACGCTTAAAAGTCCTTTTTCAGTATATAAGTAAAGGATTTTACTACTATCTTTATAATCAAGTGATTTTAGTACGATAGCATCTACAAACTCCATATAATCACCTTCTACAAGCTTTCTTGATAACCAAAGTTTCTTAAATGAAAATCTTTATTACGCCAATCTTTGACCACTTTGCAGTGTAAATCTAAGTAAACCTTAGATCCTAATAAATATAGGATATCTTTTCTCGCTAAAATTCCTATTTCTTTAATCATACTGCCGCCTTTTCCGATAATTATTCCCTTTTGAGAATTTCTTTCAACTATAATAGAAGCATGAATATTTATTAATAAAGGATTTTTATCATCATTTTGCATATATTCAATTAACACCATTACTGAATGCGGAATCTCTTCTCGAGTAAGCTTTAATACTTTTTCTCTGATTAATTCACTAATAATAAATTTTTCTGGATGATCTGTTATTTGATCGTCTGGATAATACTTTGGACCTTCTTCTAGTTCATTTTCAATATCAACTAGTAATCTATCAAGATTATCTCCTCTTAAAGCACTAACTGTGAAGATACCTTTAAAATTATAACTAGCTTTAAATTTATCTATATGATTTTTCAAGGGAACTATATCAGTTATTAAATCTACTTTATTTACAATTAGAAATACAGGTATCTTCACACTTTGTAATAGCTGTAGAATATATTGATCGCCCTTACCAAAGGACTTTGTACTATCAATCATAAACATAACTAAATCAACACTTTTTAAAGTGTTGATAGCAGCTTTAGTCATAAATTCTCCTAGTTTATGTTGGGGCTTATGAATACCAGGAGTATCTATAAACACTATTTGAGATGTTTCAGACGTATAAATACCAGAAATATTGTTTCTAGTAGTTTGTGGCTTCTCCGAAACTATAGTAATCTTCTCTCCTAAAACTTTATTTAAGAATGTCGATTTACCAGAATTTGGTCTACCTATTATAGTAACAAATCCTGATTTAAACATTATAAATCATCCTCACTAAATGCAAGAGGTAATAATTCTTTATTAAGGATAGTTTTAATTTCACCTTTATTATTCGTTAAATGCACTAATGTTTCTTTTGGCATAAGTTCACTCATAACTTGACGACAAGCACCGCATGGTGAAATGAAATCATCTTGTTCAGTCGTAATTAGTATTTCTTGAATATCTTCTTTTTTAACTCCTTGTGAGTAAGCAGTAAATAAAGCAGTTCTCTCAGCACAATTCGAAAGTCCATAAGAAGCATTTTCTACATTAACTCCAGTAATTACTTCACCATTTTTAAGTTTTATAGCAGCAGCAACTTTAAATTTAGAGTATTTAGAATAAGAGTTTGGTAATACTTTCTTTGCTTGTTCATATAATTTATTCATTTACTTCACCTACCTATTTAGTTTTGATTTATATAGTATCGCTTCTTGTAAAGCAATCATTGTCTTTTCTTCTTCATCTGTTTGATGATCGTATCCTACTGAATGTAAGAATCCATGTACTACTAAGAACCCTAATTCTCTATTAAAGGAATGACCGAATTCTTCAGCTTGAGAAGTACACTTAGGAATTGAGACAAAAATATCTCCTAAGTTATTTAAGTAACCGTCCGTAAACGTTAAAACGTCTGTTACTTCATTCTTTTCACGATAAGTATTATTAAGGTTTTTGATTTCTTCATTATCTACTAAGATTATATTAATACTCTTATTTTTGATTTGTAATTTGTTTTCAGAAGTCTTTAAAACCTTATTGATAACTTCTGAATAATCATCAGTATTAAATTTATTTACAATATTAACTTTCATTTTTTTCATACCTCGCTAGCACTTTTTGAACAAGTGGATGTCTAATAATATCTACTCTTTCAAATGCAATAATTTTTATTCCAGCAACACCTTTTAGTAGTTTGATTGCGTTAACAAGTCCGCTTTCAATTTTCGTAGGTAAATCAATTTGTGTAATATCTCCAGTGACAATCATTTTAGAATTAAATCCTAGTCTTGTTAAGAATAGTTTCATTTGATTGATTGTTGTATTTTGAGCTTCATCTAGTATTACATAAGCATTTTCTAATGTTCTACCCCTCATATAAGCAAGTGGAGCTATTTCAATAATGCCTTTTTCAATTAAATCTTCAGTTTGAGTTTTACCTAGGACCTCATATAATGCATCATATAAAGGTCTTAAATAAGGATCAACTTTTTCTTTTAAATCTCCTGGTAGAAAACCTAGAGATTCACCAGCCTCAACGGCTGGTCTAGTTAAAATAATCTTTTTAATTCCACCACTCTTTAGTTTAGCAACTGCATTTACTACTGCAACGTATGTTTTCCCAGTACCTGCAGGACCATATCCGAATACTAAATCATTAGTATTAATTGCTTTTAGATAATTAAGTTGATTCAATGTTTTAGCATGTATTGGTTTCCCTGAAACTGTTTTAGTAATTAACATCCTATTAACATATATATCGACAATAGCTTCTTTTTTCTTTTCTTCAGCTAGTTTAGTTATATAAATTATGTCTCTTTCAGAGATAATAATATTACTATTTGCGATTGCAATTAAGGTTTCAAAGACTTTTTCAAGGTGTTCAATAATCCCTTTATCATCAGTTGCAACAAAAATATCTTCCCCTTTAGAAAAGACATCAATATTAAAAATTGAAATAAGCACTTTCAAGTTTTTGTCGTTAGTTCCCATTACAACTCTAAAGCTATCCATCTTATGAAATTTGACTACTAACTTTGTCAATTCTACCAAACTATCAAGCTCCCATCTTTTTTCTTAATTTATTATACCATAATATATAAATTTTGAGAAAAAAATAACGGCATAAAATACCGTTATAATTATTTGTTTCCTCTTTTTTGGTTTGCTTTTTGCTTGATTTTTTTAGAAATACTAGGTTTAACATAGTACTCTCTTTTACGAGCTTCAGCAAGGGTACCTGAACGTGATACATCACGCTTAAATCTTCTTAATGCATCTTCAATCGATTCATTATCTCTAATTACAGTTTTAGCCATGAGGTTTCCCTCCTTTCACTCTTTGAATTTCCGTTACTATAATATCAAATATGCAAGTAAATGTAAAGTTTTTTAGGAAAAAGCTTTCTTTTTAGAGGAAATATAGGATATATGGCTCATATATGGTATTATATTGCTATAAAAATACATGGAGTGATAGAATGACTTTGAATGAATTTATTCAACTAGCAGTGGATAATTATGTCTATACTGCTATTGTAGTTATTATAATTACATTAGTAATATTACGTATAAGAAAAACAATAAGAATTCATATTGGATCAAAAAAATATGTCAAGAAATCTAGGAAATTACGCAAAAGAAAATTTAATGGAATCACTTTAGTAGATAAAATCAAAAGAAAAAGAAAAAAGAAAACTAATAACTATCTTAAACTAACTTATAGCGGTAAAAGGAAAGTAAAGAAATATTTAAATTATAAATCAGAAGAACTACCGATTATTACTAAATATTCTTATGGAAAACTATTTAAGAGATCCAATAATAAGCTAATTATTTTTGCTAAAAGAGATAAAAAGATCATTAAGCGAGTTAATTTAAAAAAAGGACCTAAAAATATAATTGATTTTGTCAATAGATACGAGTGTTTAAACGAAATGATTGTCTATTTGCACAATTTACCAGTTGCAATTTTAGATCAACAGGACTATGAACTTAATGTAAAAGGAAAAGAAATCTCACTAGGATACAAAATAAAATAAAGTTAGTCGCTTGATTAACCTGAAAACACATATTTTCATTATGTTCAAATTTCAAAAATAAAAAATATTAATTAGTAATTAAGTATCAAAATTCGAAAGAAAGTACAATGAAAATTACCAATTGTACTTTCTTTTTTGATATTTAATTTATACATAAAGATTTAAAATATACCTTAGTTTACCTCTATTTGAATGCATATTACCCATAGCTATTTATTATTCTTTCGATACCAATAGACAAGATAGGAAATCCAAAATATTGTGGAAGTACCAAACATAAAAATAAGCATTGTTATATTATATAATTTATCGTTCTGTATTTTAGATGAAAATAGGAAATAATGTATTCTATTTGTGACAAATAGAATAATTATTGTTACTAGATGAGTCTTTCCTCTTGAACTCAATATTTTTCTTTTATCCATAAATTTCTCCATATTCTCTTAAAAATGCACGTCCTGTATAACTTAATCCATTACTTAAGGGTGTCTTGAAAGCCGTTAATAAGAATGAAACTCCAATTCCAACTCCAGATAGTCCAGTAGCTGTAACTATGGCATCAACAATTAAGTCAGCCCCAAACACTATCATAAACTCCAAAATTATTGCATAATTTCTTACAGATACATCTTGTATATTATCCATATAGTATGCCATTGCTGTAAAAACTTGAACTGCATTAAAAATATATCCTATAGCGTTTCCAAAGAATGTTCCAATCTCTTGTCCTCCACTAGCTAAAGGCACTAGAATTTCTTTTATTACATCTGACAAAACACTCATTCCGTCATTTACTCTTTGTACAACTACATCAAAAGGCATTGTATTCCAGTCAGGATTATAGTTTCCAACAATATTAGCGGCTTTACCCAAGTCAGTTGGTTGTCTGTTATATATTGTCCATCCACCACCACCGCCAACACAACCAATACTATTGAGATAAGTGCTAGCACTAGCAAAACATTTTCCATATCCACTAGGGTCAATATTCATTACTGGATTATTCTCAGTATATGAAAACATATTATTTCCTAATACAGTACTAGATGCTGCTAACATACCATCAGCATTTATAAATCTACCTGTCTCAGGA
>JAOZRX010000072.1 GCA_029939945.1 Candidatus Izemoplasma sp.
ACTTTTTGTAGTAGTACCATTGGTTTTAGGAGTAGTAACTAGAACAACTGTAATAAAAAGAAAAGGACTTGATTTCTTTGAAAATAATTTCATTACCAAGTTTAATAATATTACCGTTATAGGTCTTTTATTAACGTTAGTAATTATATTCTCATTCCAAGGGAGATTTATATTGGAAAACCCACTGCATATTATATTGATTGGTATTCCATTAACAATTCAAACATTCTTAATTTTCTTTATAGCATATGGAACTGCTAAATTTTTAAAACTTAAACATAATGTAGCTGCACCTGCAGGAATGATAGGAGCATCAAATTTTTTTGAATTATCTGTAGCAGTAGCTATAGCAGTTTTTGGTTCCTCATCACCAGTTGCTTTAGCGACTATAGTTGGAGTTTTGGTAGAAGTTCCAGTTATGCTTACATTAGTTAAAATAGCAAATAACACAAAAAGATGGTTTGTTTTTATCTAGATATCTAGAAGACTCCCTGTTCAAGGATATTGATAATATAGTAACTGGTGAGATTAATAGATGTAATTTCTGGTTCAAAAATTAAGTTTTATTATAGAAAACTAAGCAATACTAGTATAAGAGGATGGGACAACCTTGATAGCTCGATTAATTTGCGCACTATCGCGCGCACTACCTGAGAAGCCCCTACTCCAACAATGTCTATTGTAAGTAGTGGGAGTGGGATGGTTGTAACCAATCAGCATGAACGATATTATCGTTCATTTAGTATAAACAACTATTGAGCGTATCATAAATGACCTAAAAGAATACAGAATATAATATATTGACACTTTCTATAACTTTTTCTTGAGTTTATTAAAACTAAAGAATATAATAATATATGAATATATGAGCATATAGAAATATAAGGAGGCAACTATGAAACTACAACTATTCCTAAAAATGCTTGCGGATGAAAATAGATTAAGGATTATTAATATAATCAAAGATAATGCTTTATGCGTAGGTGAAATACAAACTATACTTGGTACTCAACAATCTAACACATCAAAACACCTAGACAAACTAAAATCAAATCAGATAATAAATTACTATAAAGAGGCTCAAAGAGTATTCTACTTTTTAAATAAAGACTTGGTAAAAAATTATAAGTTTTTTGAAGATTTAATATATACTGATCTTTCAAAATCACATTATTCCAATTTTGATTTAGATAGATTAATAAGATATAAGAACAGTAAAATCGATTGTGATTATCTAAAAGAAGTTAACTTTGATTTTGAGCAGTTAAAGATATAGGAGAAGAGATATGAAGGAAATAGATAATGTTATTAGAAAAATGAATTTGGATTTTTTTGGAACTGGATCACATCGAATTGTGTTTGATCAGTTAATGGATTTGATAAAGAAGGATGACGTATTTTTATTAGATGTTAGAACAAAAGAAGAATTGCAATATGTTGTTATACCATTTGCAAATAACATTCCTCTGCATGAAATTCCTGATAATTTGGATAGATTACCTAAAAACAAACTAATTGCTGTGTATTGCACTTCTTGTATAAGGGCTGCTATTGCGTATAGTTATTTATTACCTCGCGGGTATAATGTTAAAGTTATATTGTCCCATTTAGATGAATTCGTTGCTAATTTCAAACCAGGCTATGTTAGAAAGAATTTGTCAAAGTAATCATGAGTATTTATCTAATAGTTGCTTTAGTATTTGTAATAGCGATTACAATGGCTATGGTTGGAAAAGGTGGAGGGAATTTCTATGTACTCGCTTTGGTACTGTCAGGAATTACAATGCATCAAGCTGCGTCTACATCACAATCCATGATGTTTGGGACAAGTATTGCAGCTATGCTAATATTTCATAAAAATAAGATAGTAGACTGGAAACTAGCATTTGTGGTAGCTTCTCCAGTATTTATTATGGCTTTTTTTGGAGGCTACTTTGCAGGAAGCGTAGATGGAACAACTTTAAAAATTGTGTTTGCAGTTCTACTAATCCTTGTCTCTCTTTTTATGTTTTTAAAAATAAAGGAGAAACATGTTAAGGAAATTCAAAAGTTTGGATATTGGAATAGAACATTTAATGGTTATACATACGCTGTTAATTTGTGGCTAACTATTCCAATGACAGCGATAATAGGTTTATTTGCAGGAGCAACAGGTATTAGTGGAGGAGCTTTTTTAATTCCATTAATGGTAATGCTATGTGGTATTCCTATGAAAATTGCCATTGGAACATCAAGTGCAATGGTTACAGCAACGGCATTAATGGGTTTGTTGGGATATACTTTAAACGGAAATTTTGATTTTAGTTTTGCTTTACCTTTAATTGGGGTTGCGATTATAGGTGGTATCTTAGGTGGAAAACTTGCATTAAAAAGTAAGCCTAAAAATCTAAAAAATATATTTGCATTTACAAATTTATTTGCCGGAGTATTAATGTTAATTAATATATTACTATAAAATCATATATAAATTGATTACTAATGATTTCGAAACGTAATTAAAATTCATAAAATATGAAAAATGAATTAATACGGATAGATTTTGGATAGGCATTCCCTTGGTAAATCTTCTCCTCCACCATGAAACCTCGCTTCCGTTTACGGTAACCTTCGGGGACTATATTCTCCACCATATACAGACGTTACCCAAGAATTTAGTAGGTTATTTAACTACTTAGAGATGCTCGGATTTTTGTATGTAATTTTATGTAGTAAAAGTTGTGGGTATTAGACAATTAGAAAAAGTGCAATCTATATTGTTTCAGGGGTTTTCTTTGAATCCCGGAATTTTCACTTACTAGAATTAATTTGTTGTTCATTTAGAGTAAACAACAACAAGACGTACCATAAACAATTATAATTAATGATATGTAAGGCACAACAAAGCTCTATCTAGTTTATAACGATAATAAAAGTGTAGGCATATAAATATAAAAAAAGTAGACCTTAGGAGTAATCCTTAGTCTACTTTTTATTTTTGTCATTTTTTGATATTCATGT